>JBDNGP010000115.1:0-29302 GCA_041689265.1 Verrucomicrobiota bacterium | reverse complement strand
TTCATCACGATCTGGTAGTAGAGCGTGCGCGTTCCGGGGGTGACCAACTCCAGGCGAACCATCGGAATCACCCGCCCGGTCGTGATTGCTTCCATGAGCTTCGGGCTCGATTTATCGACCGACTTGGTGATGGTGACAGGCTTGTGTTGACGCTTGCCAGTCGGGAGGCCGGAGGCAGCGTCCCTTTGCAGCTGGATGCCCATGTCGAATGACTCGATGATGATCCAGTCGTTGTGAGCATTGTCCGTGGATTCACCCTTGATATCACCGATCTTGAGATAGCCCGAACCGGGGCTGCTCATCGGAAAAAGGATCATGCCTGCGAGTGCCGCGGCGGTGATCGCTTTGAAAGTGGTATTCATGGTGTTAAAGAGAGTTGTCGGGCGCGGGGCGCATTACCGGGTGCCTTCTTCAAGCTTCCAGCTGGCTTCGACTTTGCCTTTTAGTTGTCCCGATTCGTCGTACTCACTGTAGGTCATTATGATCTCTTCATAGTTGAGGCTGACCTCTTCGGTCGGACGATCGTCCGCATCACCAGATGTGGACCAGCTGGTGACGGATACACTCTTCAATTCGTATTCGAGGTAGGTCACTGTAGAATCGCCAATCTGGCGGGTCAGATGGATTGTCACGGTGGGGTAAAACCGTCCGGTGGTGATGGCTTCCATGAGTTTTGGGCTGGCCTTGTCCAACGGTTTGGTGACGCTGACCGGTTTGTGCTGGCGTTTGCCGGTGGGGAGACCGGAAGCGGCGTCCCTTTCCATTGCGATGCCCCAGTCTGTTGAAAGCACATCGATCCATTTGTCATGCTGCGCGTCGGTTGCTTCGCCATCGATGCCGTCAAACTTGATGTAAGCAGCCGCCTGAGAATACGGGGTCGTGATCAGGCATGCAGTCAGGAGGATTCCGTAGAGAAGGGTTTTGAGTTTCATACGATTGTTTTATCGGTGTTTGGTTCTAGTTCGCGAGAACGATAGAGCCGCGAACGTGCCCGGTTTGTTGATCTCAGGGATAATAGTCGCATCCCTCTGGACGACAAGTGTTTTTGTTTTACGCGATTAGTCTCACGCGTATCGATCCTGATACAAAGCAACGAGATTTCACCATTTTCGCAAACTGATACGATGACACCATGAACCCCCTGCTATTGCGCCGATTTGCTGGTTTTTGGATTTTCTTATCGCTGCTTTCCCTGGTCGCTTTCCCGGTTGCGGCAGCGCAACTCGAGCTCACCGCCCGGTCCCGCGTGCAGGATGACTCTGGATCCTGGCGCCCAGTGCCGCAACAGCTTCAATGGGACACCGGCCAAACCGCCATTGTCGTGTGTGACATGTGGGACAAACACTGGTGCCCGAGCGCGACCGATCGCGTGGGCGAAATGGCACCGCGGATGAACGAAGTGCTGAAGGCCGCCCGAGCGAAAGGAGTTTTCATCATTCATTGTCCGAGCAGCACGTTGGATTTCTACAAGGACCATCCGGCGCGCAAACGGGCGATGGCAGCGCCGAAAGTGGATACAAAGATACCTCTGCAGAATTGGTGCAGCCTGGATACTGACAAGGAGTCTGCACTGCCCATCGATGATTCTGACGAAGGCTGCGACGGCTGCGCGACCTGCCAACCGTACGGGGCCTGGACGCGACAGATTGCTACACTGGAAATTCACGACGGGGATGCGATCACCGATTCCGCCGAGGCCTATTTCCTGATGCGCGAACGCGGGATAACCAACGTCATCGTGATGGGTGTTCACGCGAACATGTGTGTGCTGGGCCGGCCGTTTTCCATCCGCCAGATGCGCAACCAGGGACAGAACGTTGTCCTCATGCGCGACCTGACCGACGCGATGTACAACTCCTACGCCGCGCCCTACGTGAACCACTTTCGCGGCACCGAATTGATCGTTGAGCACATCGAACAATATTGGTGCCCATCGATCACGAGCGCGGCATTTCTCGGCGGCGAACCGTTTCGCTTTCGCGCCGATCAACCGCCGAAAGTCGTCTTCCTGATCGGTGAAGATGAATACAAGACGTGGGAAACGTTGCCCAAGTTCGCCGACCAGTTCGTTGGCTGGCGCGGGCTGGAAACGGTCGTGGTTCAACAGAGTCCCAACAACAAGAATGACTTCCCCGGATTCGCCGAAGCCATGGACGGAGCCGATCTGCTCGTCGTTGATGCGATCAAAGCGGAGCTCACGATCCGCCTTTTCAACTCACAATGGATGCGTCGGCGTCTCGATCTTGGCGGGTAATCCAAGTGTGGGTGGATCGTCCCGTCGCTGCCGCGAGCCGTCGTGAGCGTGCTTTTGATCAAAGTCGTTGATTCAGAGGGTGGAACCAAAGTTCCATTGCGGTTCAACTGGCACTTTGGCAGGCTATCTTCAAGTTGCTCTCCACTATCAATTTTATGCCTATGAATACCATGCCTGCCCGGTTCAGTTTTTGCCTGTCGTTGGGCCTGTTGTTTATTCTTGCCGTGGGTACTGTGCCCGGTGCGAAAGCCCAAGAGGTGGTTTTCGTCCAGCCCACGTCAGGCTCGACCGAGGTCCCGTTGAATAACACCATTATGATTGCGTTTGATATGCCCATTGAGCCGAGCTCGCTGGTTCAAGGGAATATTGGAGGAGGCCAGTTTGCCGGATCGCTATTATGGAGTGAAAACATTGATCCGCTGAAAATGATTCAGACGTGGCTCGGCGAAAACACCGTGCTGATGCTGAATTACCAGGGCAATTTGCCGGGGGCTTCGACGATCAGTTGGGAGATCAATCCGTCCCCCACCGATTTTTACAAGCTTGTTGACGAGGAGACATTCATTCCGGTTGCGAGCGCCAGCGGCAGCTTCACCACGGTGGGAGGCGACGACTGCAATCCCGACGGCGTTCCCGACAGCTTCGGGCGGCTCCTGCTTTTCAAGTATCTTGGTTACTCCCAGACCAGCGCTTCGATACCGGTCCTGAGTGCTGAGAACCCGGCCGCGTTTTCCGCCCTCGTTGATACGCCGACCGACAACGCCGTGACGGCGGCCAGTCTCAAGCTGCCCAATGGAAGCGTCTCCAACCTGTTGTCTCTTGGCGGCGAGTTCATCTTGGGCGAGCCGTTTGATTCGCAGGCGGAACTGGACGCGGCCTACCCGACCGGGAGTTATGAAATGACGATGACCCGCTCCACCCCGCCCGCCACGAAGGTGACCATGACGGTTCCGTCCGGTTATCCAACGACACCGCAGGTGGCCAACTATGCGGCCGCCCAGGCGGTGGATCCCACCGTTGATTTCACGCTGCAGTGGGGCGCGTTTGCGGGCGCGACCGGCTCTGATCTTCTCATTCTCGAAATTGCCGACGGCGACAATACCATCCTTGTGGCCCCGGATTCCTGCGTTCCGATCGAGCTGGCAAACACCGCCACCTCCTTCGTGATTCCGGCGGGCACGCTGGAGGAGGGCAAGATTTATGACGCCGCGATCACGTTTTACAAAACGTTCTTTTACAGCACCAATAGCCCGGCGGATTTCCTGACTGCCGGTGCGATGGTCAAGACCACGCAGTTCACGATCAACACGGGCGGAACCGTTTCGACACCGCAGCCGGTGCTTTCGAGTCCGGGGTTCAACCTTGGTGGGAAATTTGCCTTCACGGCGGGCGACCTTCAGGTCGGCACCCAGTATCGTCTGGAATACAGCACCACATTAATGCCCAATTCATGGATATTGCTCGAGCTGATCACGCCCGGGGCCGCCGTGTTGCCGATCATGGACAACAGTTCTACCGAATCCGCCGGACAACGCTTTTACCGCGTCATCAAACAGTAGCGACAGGTTGTTCAACCGTAGCTGACGCGAAACCGGTTTGCCGGGCCGATTGACGCCCGCTGAAATTGTTGTCTGATCCGGGATTCTGGTTCAGCGTCTCGGAATGTCTGACCGCCAAAAATTCATCACGCTCAACGCCCCGCTGTACGATTACGTCTGCGCCGGTCGCTCGCATTCCGATGATCCTCTGCTGGCGGAGTTGCGACGTGTCACCGATGAACTCGGGGACGACGCGCGGATGCAGATCAGCCCGGAGCAGGGAAGTTTTCTGCAGGTGCTCACGGCGGCGACCGGCGCACGGCAGGCGCTGGAAATCGGGACCTTCACCGGATACAGCTCGCTCTGCATCGCGCGCGGTTTGCCCGAGAATGGAAAGCTCACGTGCCTTGATGTGAGCCGGGAGTGGACGGAGATCGCCGCACGATTCTGGCTGGAGGCGGACGTGGCCCGAAAGATCGACCTGAGGATCGGGCCGGCGCTCGAAACGTTGGCCACACTGAACCTTTCCACGCCGCTGGATTTCGTTTTCATCGATGCGTTGAAGGTGGAGTACGATGCTTATTTCGAAGCGGTGCTGCCGCTCGTCCGACCGAACGGCCTGATCCTGTTCGACAACATGTTGTGGGGAGGTTCGATCATCGACGACGGCAAGGACGAATCGGGTGAAGCGCTGGATGTGTTGAACCGTAAACTGGCCGGCGATCCGCGCGTGGAAACCGTGTTGCTCCCGGTCGCCGACGGGATTCAGATGTGCCGGGTAAGGTGACGGCTTGTGCCGCTTGGTGGCCAACCGGTTTCCGGAACAACCTCACCCAGTTAATCGAGCGGCGTGGGGACACACGCCGCGTTTTGATCCACTCACAAAATCGATCATCTGTCGGCAGGCAACAGATGTGAACTCGTCGCCGAGTTCATCGAGGACGGTCTGGAGTCGCTCCGTCCGCATGAAGAGCAGGTGGTAGAGGCGGCGCAGTGCCTTTCGATCATCGGCCGACATTCCGCTGCGCCGCAATCCGATCGTGTTCAGGCCGGAGATTTCGTTGTAACCCGACGCGATGCAGAAGGGTGCCACGTCTTTGCTGACCGCGGCCCCTCCCTGCATCAAGGCCTTGGTGCCGATCGTGACGAACTGATGGAGCAGGCAGTTGCCGGAGAGAAACGCGTGATCCTGCACGGTGACGTGTCCGCCGAGCAGGACGCCGTTGGCCATGATGACATGGTCTCCCACCACGCTGTTGTGACCGACGTGCGCGCTTGCCATGAACAGGTTGTCATCACCAATTACGGTCTTCTCCTCCTGTTTGTTTGACCGATGGATGGTGACGTGTTCGCGAAACACGTTGCGGGAACCGATGATCAGGCTGGTGGGTTCATCCCGGTATTTCAGGTCCTGTGGCGCGTCGCCGATCACGCTGCCCGCGTGGAACCGGTTGTCCATGCCGATCATTGTGCATCCGGTGAGATAGACGTGAGGCCCGACCCAGCAATTTTCGCCCAGTTCAACGTGTTCATCGACAACGGCATAAGGCTCAATTCTTACATTGGCCCCGATTTTCGCATGGGCGTGAACGACGGCGGTCGGATGAATCATCAGAAGAGCTAAACGAACGGGCGTCAAACTGTCAGGAAAAATCAGTCGCCGGAAAAAATTCTGCATCCGGTGGCCCGAAAACTTGTCACACGACGCTATATACTATTGGAAGCGGTTGGTGTAGAAACTCAACCATCCATCGAAAGCATTGACTTGACGTGCGCGCACGGTCCCGGTTCACACCATGACGATCGCCTCACAATTGACTGGTCACCAGCAACAGCAGATACGAATGCTGATCGTGGAGGATGAATCTGACTTCGTGGAACTGACGCGCGAGTCGCTATGCAAGATTGACCGAGCCGAGTTCCTGATCGAGAGCGTGTCCACGTTGAAGGGGGCAATCAACCGGCTGGACCGGCCGGACGTTGACATCGACATCGTGCTGCTCGATCTCGGGCTTCCAGACAGCGAACGGGCGAATACTTTCGACCGGTTGGCCCCCTACGTCTCCCACCTGCCGGTCATTATCATCAGCGGGCACGATGACGAGGAACTTGCAATCCGGACGGTGCAGGCCGGAGCGCAGGACTATCTTGTCAAGAGCGAGATCACGGTGCCGCTGCTGGTACGGGTCGCACGGCACGCCATTGAACGCGAGCTGCTGAAAGAATCCCTGCGTGAACGCGAGACGTTCTTTCGGCTCATCACGGAGAATGTGCAGGACCTGATCGCCGTTCTCGACCGGAACGGGAAACGTCTCTATACCAGCCCTTCCTACCGCGAGCTGCTGGACGATCCTGACGCCCGGCTCGGGGCGGACTCGTTCGACAGTATTCACCCGGATGACCTTCCCCGCGTCAAACGCCTGTTTGATGAGACCGTCGCCACCGGTGTGGGCGGTCGAACTGAGTATCAGTTCCTGTCCAAGAGCGGCGAGGTACGGTTCATCGAATCCCAGGGTAGCGTGATCAAGGACCGGTTCGGTGAAACTGAGAAGGTGGTCGTGGTCTCCCGCGATGTGACGGATCGCAAACACGCGGAGGACGATCTTCGCCGGAGTGAACAGCGCTACAAACATCTGCTGGGTTCGGTGACGGACTACATCTATTCGGTCAAGATCGGGGAGAACGGAAATTCTCCGACCACTCATAGCCCGTCGTGTGTCAACGTCACCGGTTACACAGCGGAAGAGTTCGACCAGAACCCGTTGCGGGGCATCGACATGATTCCCGAAAGCGACCGCCCGCTCGTTGAGAAAATGGTTGCCATCGCCCGGGCCGGCCAGATACCCGCCGCCATCGAGCACCGCATCCGCCACAAGGATGGTCGCATCCGCTGGGTGCGGGCCAAGGCGGTTCCGCATGTTGATTCTCAAGGACGGGTCGTCTCGTATGATGGGCTGGTGTCGGACATTACGGAGCAGCACGAGTCCGCCAACCAGTTGCGTGCGTCGGAAGAACAATATCAGTCCCTGGTCGAAAGTCTGCCCCAGTGCATCATGCGCAAGGATCAGTTCGGACGGTTCACGTTTGTGAATAATCAGTTCGCTAGACTGATCGGCCGCACCCCGGCTGAAATTATCGGAAAAACGGATTTCGATTTCTACCCGGTGGAAATGGCCACTAAGTTCCAGACCGATGATCGCCGCGTCATCGAGTCGGGCGAGCTGATGGAGACCACGGAGGAGAACGTCACTGCCAACGGCAATTCGCACTTCGTTCAGGTCGTCAAGATCCCCATCGGTGGCCGTCTCCAGGGCACCCGCGGCGTGCAGTGCATCTTCTGGGATGTCACCGCCACCAAACGTGCGGAGGACGAACTGCGCCGGCGTGAAGAGCTGCTTCAGGCGATCATGGACCAGACCCCTGCGGTTATTTACCTCAAAGATCTGAACGGGCGTTACCTCTACATCAACCGGGAGTTTGAGACGTTGTTCCACTTGAAGCGCGAACGAACCGTCGCCAAGACCGACTTTGACATTTTCCCACCCGACTTCGCCCAGCGTTTTCAGGATGCTGACGCGATGATTCTGACGAAGGGCTGCCCTGTCACGCTCGACGAACAGGCTCCGCACGACGACGGTCCGCACGACTATCTTTCCGTGAAATTTCCAATCTTCGACCCGAGCGGCAAACCGTGGGCGCTCTGTGGCATTTCGACGGATATTACCGTACGCAAACGCTTTGAAGAGGAGCTGCGACAACGGAACCACGATCTTAAACAGGCGCTCGCAGAACTCTCCGAAACCCGCATGCAGTTGATTCAGGCGGAGAAGTTAAAATCGATCGGCACCCTCGCGGCTGGCGTCGCGCACGAGGTGAAGAATCCGCTTCAGACTCTACAGCTGAGCATGGACGGGCTGGTCGGCTCGATTCCTGAAGCGGACGAAGACGCGCGCATCACCTTGAACGACATGCGCGATGCGGTGAAACGCGCGGACGCGATCATCCACGCGCTGCTCGATTTTTCGCGGCTGGAGAAACTTTCACTCAAACCCTCCGACATGAACGCCGTCATCAAAGACGCCCTTAGCCTAGTCAAATTTCCGCTGCTTCGTTCGCATGTGACCGTCGAATTTCACGAAGGGGTCCTGCCACAGGTGCTGGTCGACCGGCAGAAAATGGAACATGTGTTCATCAATCTCATCACCAACTCCGTGCATGCGATGGGACCGGGCGGGAAGGTAGAGATCGTCACCAAATGCCGGTTCCCGGGGGAGGACGAGGTGATGTCCGGTCTCGGCGACACCACCCATTTCATTCCGGGCGACCGTCTGGTGATCGTTGATATGCGGGACAACGGGCCGGGGATTCCACCCGATGTGCTGCCAAGAATTTTCGACCCGTTTTTCACGACCAAGGCGCCGGGAAAAGGAACAGGGCTCGGGCTGCCGGTGGCGCAGAACATCATCTCTTTGCACAACGGAACGATCAACATCGAGAATCATCCCGAGGGCGGTGTCCACGTGGTGATCACCCTCAAACATCGAAAGGAAAAACATGAGCAAGAAAAGAATACTCGTCGTGGATGACGAAGCCCCCATCACACGCCAGCTGAAAAAACAACTGGAACAAACGGGAAAATACGAAGTACATGCGGAGAACGACGGGCGGCTCGCGATTGCCGCCGCCCGTTCATTCAAGCCGGACCTCGCGCTGCTGGACGTCATGATGCCGGACATGGACGGTGGAGACGTCAAAACCAGCCTTCAGGAGATCCCGGGGTTGGGCGCGCTGCCGATCGTGTTCCTCACCGCTGCGTATCGGAAAAGTGAATCGAACGATAAAGACGTCTTCCTCGCCAAGCCCGTGGCGATGAGCACGATCATCGCCTGCATCGAGCAGCAGTTGAACAACGGGTCGCAGCCGCAGGCGACAGCCTGATCACGAATAAAAATACCCCAGCTCACGAAGCGAAACGAAATCCCGTGCCCGTTCGTCGGAACGCTGACCGAGGATGATGTGGTCCAGTATTTCTATTTTCAAAATCTGTCCCGCGCGAATCAGATCCCGCGTCACCCGGATGTCGGCTTCTGACGGAGTCGGATCGCCGCTCGGGTGATTGTGGGCGAGCACGATCGCGGACGCATTGGCGGAGATTGCCGCCTTGAACACCTCGCGCGGGTGAACCAGCAGCGTGTCGAGCGTCCCGGAGGAGATCATTTCGACGCTGATCAACCGGCGACGGGTGTTCAGCAACACGATCTGGAATTGTTCCACGCGGTAGTGCCGGTTCTCCTCGCGCAACATGTCGGCAATCCGATCCGGCGCGTCCAGCGTCGGAGTTTCGCGGCGCAGCTCTCCCGCCATCCGTCGCGCCAGCTCAAATGCCGCCTTGAGCGTGACCGCCTTGTCGCTTCCCACTCCCTTGACTGACTGGAGCTCCTTCACCGAAGCGGCCGCGAGCCGGTTGAAGCTACCGAATTTCACCAGCAGCTCCTCGGCGACCTGAATGGCGGACCTCCCTTGAAGTCCCGTGCGCAACAATATGGCTACCAGCTCCGAGTCCTTGAGCGCGTCGGCCCCCTTCGCGGCCAGGCGCTCCCGGGGTCGTTCATGCGCAGGTATGTCTTTGATCCTCTGTGTCATTCCCCGGACAGGGTGAACCAAATCCACGTTCCCTGAAAGCTCGGTTGTTCTACTCCCTGCAAATCAACTGTCTCCGAAAATCAGAAACCCCGAACTGCCGCGGCAGTTCGGGGTTTTTCGAGAATAGATTTCCGGCGACCAATTTATTTGGGAAAGTTGGTGTCGACGAAGACCTTGGCCTGTCCGACGAACTCGTTCGGGTCACCGGCGAAAGCACCGCTGTCCGTTTCAATCGCGAGCACGCCTTCCCATTTCGCTTCGGTCAGCGCCTTGAACAGGCCAGCATAGTTGGCGTCGCCCCTGCCGATTTCGGTGTCGGTCGCCACGTCTCCGGTGGGCGTGTTGTTGACCTTCTTGTCCTTGAGGTGGATGTCGTAGACCCGACCGCCATACTCGTTGAACACCTTCGCCGCATCGAATCTTGCGCTGGTGATCCAGCCCACATCCATGCAGACACCGATGCGTGGGTCTCGGTTTTTAAGGAGCGCCCGGACCACCAGCGGATTTCCGTACATTGAGGTGATGCCGTGGTTGTGGATCGCAATCTTGATGTCGAACTCCTTCACGAGTTCCTCGAGTTGATCCAGTATGGCGAAATCTCCGGGCTCGACGACGATCACCTTGATTCCCATCAGCTTCGCAAATTCAAACAACTGGCGATTCTGTTTCTGATCAAGCGAGGTTCCTGCAACCCCGAAGCTGTAGCAGGTCAGGCCGTTTGCATCGAGAACCGCCTTCTTCTGCTTTGTCACTTCGGCCGACGCGTGCGGATCCATGTGTTTGCTGATCATCTGAAGCTTGTTGATCTGATGTTTATTGGCGAATGCAACCACCTCATCGAACTCCATGTTTCGGAGGGTC
This sequence comes from Verrucomicrobiota bacterium, assembly GCA_041689265.1. Lineage (GTDB taxonomy): Bacteria > Verrucomicrobiota > Verrucomicrobiia > Limisphaerales > RI-55 > JBDNGP01. The sequence continues at coordinate 19,006 of JBDNGP010000115.1, read as the reverse complement.
CAGGTCTGGATCCCGAGTTCGGGCTTGTAATCGGACGCGGACGATGTCGTCGGTGATGACAGTCCGAGAATGAGGGCATAGCCCAAGGCTTGAAATACGGTCATAAAGGGTTTCATAGACGGGAAAGATGTTGGAACTGGCGCGGGAAAGAAAAGGAGAATTTGGAAAATAAAAAAGGCACCCTGGGGCGGGGTGCCTTTTTAAATTCGGCGGCAAATCACACGCAATCCTTTGGGCTCTTCTTCAATCAGTTACTATTGTTTCCCATGTAAGATCGCCGCCACGAGTGCCAGGTTTCATGTTGGGGCAATTGGCCTGGAACAGACTTTATTTTTACAACAGTATTCGTGCCACCGTTGAATTACAACGTCTTATGCGGATGTGCGGCTGGTATGGATTGATTACTGCGTGGTTTTCACTAATTATGCGTGATAATCACGCATAATTAGTGCGTCGAGTTCGTCTTCGGTTGATCAAATGGTAATTTGACGAAGGAGGTTTAGCTCTTGGGTCGTTTTGATGCCGTCGCGTTATTTCTATCCGAATGATGGTGAGCGACAAGTTGGATTTTCGCTGGATCTGGAGTGGCGGAGAAAATCACAATCCAAAGCCTGAGGCATTTCAAAGCCATCCAGCGACTGGCCGTCAGGGCGCTTCGAACTCGATCGACTGGCTGTAGATCGCACCGGTCTGGATCACGCGGGCCTCGGCGGTGGCGACATGCGTGCCGGGCAACAGCTCCAGAAGATCGTAGCGATAATAGCAATCCACCAGCTTGTTCTTCATATTCCGGTGTTCGACGAATCTCGGTTGAACCTCTCGGCCGTCAACTGACAAGGAAACGAGCTCGCTCCGTTTCTCCCGCTGGAAACCTGCGGCGTCCGTCTGCCACCACGTACGCGCCCGCAAAATTACGCCGCGTTCGGGATTGAGTGACTCATACTGATCGCCCGGCCGCACGGCCACCAAGGACACGGCCGGCCTAGGCACGCTGTATTCGCTGCCCCACCATTTCCATTCGTCCTGATGCTGGATGATGAAATCCCTCGTCTCGCGGGTGCCTCCATAAATCAGTGGCTCGGGCAATGCGGGATCGAATCGCACCGCTACCACCCAGTTATTCTTGATCGCCTTCCGCCAGTTCCCCCAGGAAGGTTCCTCTGCGAGATAGAGGGTGCGGAATGACGCCAGCCGATCCGACCACCACCAGGACTGTCCGCCCTGTGCATTGCTCAACGCGACAAATGGGATCCGCCCGGCGTAGTTCCTCAACCACGGAAAATTGACGAGCAGATCCCAGCCGCCAAAGTGGTGTACGTTGATCATGTCATACCCCCCGGATTCGAGTGACTGGTCTAGGGTCCGCCGCACGTAAAGTTCGTTGTCGCAGACATTCCACGCCATCAGACCGCCGATCGCATCCAACTCTTTTCGTCTCCACGGCAGGTATTGCTTCAACTCCATAGAATCCTCGATCACCCGGAGCAGCTCAGCGTGTTTGTCGGGGGTCAACAACAGGCTGGTCCGGGCGTAGTCCCCGAGACCGGGCGTGTTCACGTGCAGAAGGTAGTCTTCCTGGGCCTTGTCGAGAATGACGGAAACCCCCTGTTCAGCGGCCACCTTTTGCAATTCGTCGCGATAGCCGTCGGCTCCGTTGCGTGTCACCCAATGGTCGATTTTCAGGCTTCGCGCGAGACGGATCAGCTCGATCGGACTTCCCTGGCCCGGGGCGTCGAGCTGCAGGGAGACCACGCGCAAATTCTCCGGCAAGGTGCCCAGGCTGGGTGTTGGCTGCCGTAGATGGTTCTGTAGCGAATCCAATGCTCCCAGCCGTTGCAGCGCGTCCAGCGCATAATACGTGGCCAGCGGGTCTGCCTCGCCCTCTTGATACCATGAAAACCCGCCGGCATCCTGCCAGTGCCGCAGGATGAACCGGACGCACCGGGACTCATCGCGCGGCCTGGCGTTGCAGAGTTCAAGTGCCCGTACTGCGGCCCAGCTGAAATAAAGATCAGATCGAGAGCCCGCTTCGGCCGGCGTCGAAGCGAACCCCCCGTTATCATTCTGACAGTCCTGTAGCCAGGCGGTCAGCGTCGGCAGATGGCCGTGGGCGTGTCCCAGATACCGCATCGCCAGCAGTCCCCACATCGTGTTCACCAGATGGCCATCGCTCCGGTCGGCCGCTACCGTGTTGTTGAACGTTCCGTTTGGCCGCATGCGTTTGGCAATCTGGTTCTGCATGGCGAGACTGACATCACGCGCGTTCAATCCCAGCAACTGCCATGAGAGCAGCCCCGCCACATCCTCCTGAAACACAGGGTTGGATGCTCGTTCGTAGAACTTCGGATATGTCGATGGCTCGCCCCAGCGGGAAACTTCCTCATCAAAACCCGAGGTCGGCACGCCCAGCCACCGCAACGACTGGATCTGCTGGAAGACAAGCGACCTCAACTCGCCGGCGTGCGCGACGGACCGCTGTGTCGGCACCTTGAACGGATGGTGGGTCCTGACGAATTCGATCAACCGCTCCCGCTCCGGCGGTTCGCGACCAATGATGTCATACGAACCGATCACCGCCCAGCTGGCTGAGATGTGCCCGAACGGTTGATCGGGCCAGCCGTACCCGCCGTCAGGCTTCGACAGGCTCTCCAGATAAAGCACGACGGGCTGTGCCCACTGGGGAAGAGGATCGGGCTTTCCCGCCGCCAGCCCGGCGGGGGCGAACGAGAGAAGGAAAGCGAGGAGAACAACCCGCGGAGGGATTTCCATTGCGACTACCTTCAGGCCACGGGACATCGCGGCCACTATGCTTCGCTAAATCTGAGTTGGCAATGCCGCCGCGTCTTGACGACGGCCCGGTAGATTCCCAGTATCGCGCCGTTCATGATATTTGTTCAGCGTTTACAAAATGATCGCAGCGACCCTCGATAATTCATGAACAACTCCCGCGAATTCTGGCACGCCCTGCTGGTCCTCGGGCGGGCGTCCAACCTGCCGACCGTGTGGTCGAACTGCTTTGCCGGGTGGTATCTCGGCGGAGGAGGGGAGTCGTGGTGGACCTTCTTCGACCTGTGCGTCGGCGCGACCCTTCTGTACACGGGCGGCATGTATCTGAACGACGCGATCGACCTGGAATTCGACCGGCAACACCGGAAGGAGCGGCCGATCCCGTCCGGTCGGATCGGTGTCAGCACGGTATGGTGGCTAACACTCATACTGCTTGGTTCCGGCACGGCCATGTTGATTCCGTTGGGGACGGCCACCGCAGTCCTTTCAGTCCTCCTGTTGTTGACGATCATCGCCTACGACGTCGTTCACAAGTGGGTCGCGTTTTCTCCGGTGGTGATGGCCGGTTGCCGGTTCTGGTTGTTCCTGCTCGCCGCCAGTGTCGGGGAATCCGGAATCACGGGCCACGCCATGTGGGGCGCGATCGTGCTGTCACTTTACATTGTCGGGCTGAGCTATATCGCGCGTCGGGAAAGCCTCACTTCACCGATCGCTGCCTGGCCATGTTACCTGATGGTGACACCGGTGATTCTCGCCCTGATCATCAACAACGGTTCCCACTGGATCCCGGCGATCCTGCTGTCGGTTGTCCTGATTGCGTGGGTGATCAATTGCCTGCGGTACACGTTTGGTGCGGGCGGCCGAAACGTCGGGCGGACTGTCTCGGGCCTGCTGGCCGGCATCATTCTCGTCGATCTACTGGCGGTGGGCGGCGGGTCGGTCGCGATGATGGCCGGGTTTTTCTGCCTGTTCGTTCTCGCGCTCCTCTTTCAACGATTCATTCCGGCGACGTAACGCCGGCCCCCGGTTTCTCAAACTCGCGCCGGATCATTTCAACCCGTTTCCGGTTCACTCCCAGATCCGAACGGCCCGAACGCGACGCGCTTCGTATTTCGATCCGCTTCTGATCACGGTTCAGCAGGCATTCCAAATCATCCACGAAGCCGAAGATCCGGCTCCGAAATTCGTATCGTAAATAACGACCGTCGTTTGCCGCCGCGAGCTTTCCACCGGCACTGGTGATGACCTGTTGAAGCGACGTCCAGGCGATCTCCGGATCGCCTGAAAATCCGAACGGAGTAATCGAGTGGAGCTCGTCTGAATCCCGGCTGCACACGCAGTTTGGCGAGGAGGGGCACCCCGGCAACTCCGTTACCACCTGATCGCGGAGGGGAGCGGCGCCCGTGAAACTGAGCAGTTTCAGAACAACAAACCCCGCCAGTAGAACGCTGAAGAAAATGATCATGAATCGTCGGGTGTATTTGAGCATGATCGCGGGTGGAGGCGGGTGATATGAATGGATTTGGTCCAGACGGTTTCGCTGCGGAAAACAGCTTGACCACGTGACTCGCGCTGAGGCTAAAGATCCAGCGGGCCCGCCAGTTTCTCGCCGTCCATGCGGTAGATCCCGACGAGATAACCGTTCTCGCGAATCTCGCCGACGTGCAGCTTACCGAAGATCGTCACCGGCTGGTCCATGATGGCTTTCACACCGGCGCCGATCGTCTTGACGCTCACCCATTCGTTGATTTTCGGCACCGCGCCGAAGCAGCACATGGACTGGTCGCGCATGAGCAGAAATTCTGTCACCTGACCCTGCTCGACTTTCAGCGGCAACATGTAGCCCTTCAACGCCACTGAGGATTCATTCAGCTTCCGGACCGTCTCGGGAATCATGCTGTTCGATTTTTCAGCTAGCGTTTTCAGATCCCCCTTCGCCTCGAGCAGATCATCCGTCACCTCAAACTCATAAGAGGCCAGCCAGTCAAACCCGACCGATAAATAATCCCGGTCACCGGAGCGAATAGTTTCGGGCGCGTCCGGTGTTTCGACTTCTGCAATCACCTCGATCCCGTCTTCCGGGAGCGGTTGTTCCGCAATCACTTCGGTCGCTTCCCCGGGCGCGTCGGAGGGGTCGGCGATTGGCAGGCTGAACTCGTCGCCCGGCGGCGGGACGGTCTCGGCGAGTTTCCGGATCGGCTCACCCTTCACCTCCGTCGACGTGGTGGTGGTGGTGGACGATGATTCTGACTGTCGTGAACAAGCCGTCATCACCAGCAAGGACAGCAATGCCGCGAGGTTTTTGTGGTTGAGAAAGAATGACATAATTTGAATCTGCCGGGGCCAACGAACGCACCTCACTGATAACCGCGTTCGCCAGGGATTTCAAGCCCTCGGCCCCGGAGATTGCGGGTGCCTGAAATCCGGGGCGATCCCGGGTTCTCGAAAACCGGCTTTCCCGCCGAAAGCGGCGCGGTGAGAGTGGTGGATTTTTGGCGGGCAGACATGCTGCTACGTTGAACCAGAATCAAAACCAGACAACATATTCAGTCAGCGAGTGACTGTGAGGGGAGAATTGATTGGTCGAGACAGAAGTCTTCGCTTGAAACGGTGGCATGACGCTTTTTCACCTTCCGACGGACGCTGTAGATTTCATTCGCTCAACACCGTGCGGATCGAGAACGCGACCGCTTTGGCCAGCGTAGCGGAACCTTCTTCGGTGAAGTGAACGTTTGCCGGCTGTTGAATCTCCGACATGCGCGGGAGCGCGAACGCGTAGAGGTCGTCGATCACGATGTCGTGCTTTTCCATGATGCGGCGGGCGACGATGTTGTAGGCGATTTCATCGCCGGGTTTGCGCAGGGGCTGGAGCCGGCCGGGAGGGAGCGGTGTCGTGCTGCACCAGATCAGTTTCGCGCCGGTGAGCTTCAAACGTTCGACCAGCTTTTCGAGGTTCTGTTCGTAGTCGTCGAAACCCACCTGCCGACGTCCGTCCTCCATGAACTTCAGATCATGGAGACCCCAGTTGAAATGAATGACATCCCATTGGTTGGTGCCCAGCCAGGCATCGATCTTCTCCAAACCATGCGTGGCGGGTCCTCCGTTTTCGGGGATGCGAAACACGTCGGCCCTGCCTTTCAACAGCTCGCGCGTTGGCAATGTGTAACCGATGGAAATGGAATCACCGATCAACAGAACATTCGGCAGATCTGGCCTGTCGTCTGGATTGACGAACGCCGGGTTGTCGGCGGCGACTGCCTGGTTCGTCAGAAATGCAAACAGACAGATGATGGCGGGAAATAGTGGTGGGTTCATGCTTCAAATCTAACTGGAGAGCGAGTTGCGACGAGCCCAACGTCTAGTGCAGCGATGACGGTGAAGCGACAGTGGAACGGTCATTCGCTGAGTCGATTGGCGTTCGGTCGGATTGCATTGGCGCGTGTATACTCGAAGAATTCTTGCTGCATGGCGAGTAGCTTCTCGTGCTTGTAGTCGCGGAACGGTGGATGAAAGCGAAAGACCCTTGCTCGGTGGAACGGTCGGAAGACGACGGCCATCGGGTTGAAGTCTCTCCAGCCGCCGAAATGCTTGAACGCTGCAACGGCCAACGATCGCCGCCAAGAACGACTGCGACGCTGAGACCAGTTGAGAACTACGGACTGCTCGCGAATAACTGGAAGGATGTGCTGCTCGATGTAGTCGTGCCAGATAGGACTGTCTGAATAGACGAACAAGATGTGCTTGGCGCGCGGGAGCCACAGCAACCAAACGGCAAGGTATATGCAGACAGACGCGAGGAAGTAGAAAACCAGCCAAAGCACGATAAGCGGAATCCAAATCGGTGAAAGCGCGATGGCGGCAACGACTGCCAACGCACGATTAATCGCGTTCTTGGGCTTAGCTTGCGCTGTCATTGCTCGGGAGAGGTGCGAGAACGCCTAACATTTTAATACCCGGCATTAAACCACCGGCACCCCAGAAAGGACCGGCCGCTTTTCCACCTGGAAATAGTCAGTCTCTCTGTTCATGGTCAAACAGTTACAAGCTGAACCCCGCCCGGTAAAGTCAAATATCAGAAATGGCTAAACCGTGGTTTTTCAGACAGCTGAGTTTAGGCGCGCGATAGCCGGGCTTGATTCGATCACCGGGCGTTGACGCTTAGCCGGAACCATGCAGTTGAAGGTGTCCGCGAGAAGAAGGACATCCACCCAAAACAGAATCGGGCGATATGTTTTTGAACCCAAAATCCCCTCACCAATCGGTGAGGAAATCCTACTGCAATGCAGTAGGATTTTGTTCCGCAAGTGGTTCGCATATTGAGAGTTGCCGTGATGCACTCAACCGGTTCTATGGCTGAACTGCATGGTTCCGGCTTAGAGCCTGTCTGAAAATGTGGCGGCAGACAGTTGAACCTTGAACTTCAACGTTGGATTTGGCCTGCAAGGTAGGACGGGCATCCTGCCTGTCACGGGTGTCGCAAGGATCCAGCCGGTGCTACGCCGTGGCCTGGTTTCTCACCGCCAGCCGCGCCCGGTCCTGGGCCTTTCGCAGTCAAATGGCTTCTTTCCCGGACCGTGTTGATTCACTCAGTTTGAAGACCCCGGTTGGCCCGGCATGTCGTCGGCAATTCCGAAAAGCAAAGAGCCGGTGCCGACCGGTCACAGGCCGTAACCCGTTTCATCCGCGATACGTCTCAACTCCCCAAGCAGCGGATCGCGCGCGTGCGAGCGGCTCACGCTGACGTGACCGGAAAGCGGGTCCTGAGTTTTGCTTGAGTCAATCAAAGCCCGGAGCCAGTCTCATCATTTAACCTGATCGAATGTGCGTGTTCGCAACTGAGCCCCCGCCATTTTTCGCACAGCGAAACAAATAGTCCTCCATGAAAAAAATCATTCTTCCGTTGATCTTGCTCAGCCTCGCGGCGCGCATGTCGGCCGCCCAGCTCGGGCAATTCGAAACAGCCGCAGACATCGGCGAGCCCAAGGTGAAGGGTTCCTCCGTTTACGATGCCAAGACCCAGACCTACACGTTGAAAGGCGGCGGCGCCAACATCTGGTTCAACCACGATGAATTTCAATTTCTGTATCGCAAGATCAAGGGCGACTTTCTCCTGACCGCCAATTTCGAAATGATCGGCAACGAGAACGGCAACAGCCATCGCAAGACGGGCTGGATGATCCGGGAAACCACGGATGACGATTCGGTCAGCATCAACGCCTGCGTGCATGGCGACGGCCTGGTGGTTCTGCAATGGCGGCTCATGCGCGGGGCTTACATGCGCGATCCGGAGGAAGAACTCTTTTTTCCAAAGCAGTATTTTGGAGAGGCCGTCATTCAGCTCGAACGCGTCGGCAAGCAAATCACCATGCGGGTCGCGCATCCCGGTGAACCGGTGGAAGACATGGGATCGATCACGTTGCCGGAATTGAAGGACGAGGTTTTGATCGGACCTTACGTGCTGGCTCACGATGAGGAGAGCGTCCAGGAAGCCCGGGTCTGGAATGTGCGGGTTTCCACTCCCGTGCCGCCGGACTGGCATCCCAACCGGCAGATAAAAGTGACCAGTCACAAGTATCTTATGCTGGGAAGTCGGCTTGAAACGCTCAATGTGGCCACGGGGAAGAGAAAGGTCATCTACCAGTCCAATGACCGGATGATGTCACCGACCTTCAGCAAGGACGGCAGTGAGATCAATTTTGAAATGGGCGGAGCGAACTATGCCGTTTCTGTGACGGGCGGTGTGCCGAAGAATTCCAGCGCAACGGAGCTGGTCGAAAAACGGGAGTCTGATGGGCAGTACATTTTCTACACCGACAACAAGACCGGGACCGGCCAGGTCTGGCGAAAGCGAATGGACGGATCCGACCCGCAGCAACTCACGTATGATCTGGATCACGCCTGGTTTCCGCATCTTTCGCCGGACGGCAAATGGCTGGTTTATCTCGCCTACCCACACGATGCGAATCCGCAGAAACCGGTCGCGTATCAGCGCGTGTCGTTGAAGCTGATGCCGGTTGCCGGCGGCGCGCCCCGCACGATCGCCTATTTGTTTGGTGGCGAAGGCAGCCTGGAAAACCCCTGCTGGTCACCGGACGGATCGCAGATCGTGTTCGTGAGTAATTCCGAAAAGCGCTGATCCGGATTATCTTTTTGAGCAGGAGCTAGCGGAGAGAACGGAGCCGGGAACATACGTTTTTCATGATCACTGGCCCTCGCGACGCGGGGCTATTTGTCAGTTTGTTGGACCCCAGATCTTGACCAGTAGATCGTGGGCGGCGGGATCGTGCTGCTTCAACTCCGCCCTCACAAACGGATAGAAATCGTTCCGGTAGAAATAAGCCTCCGTCGCTTCAGCGAAGTATTCCTTGTGATTGGTGAGCCCATAGTGCCGGACTGTTTCACCCGTGAACAACAAGACGGACTCGTAGATGCCCGACGCTTTCGCCTGCTTATAGACCTCGATTATTTCCGGGTTGTCGAAGCTCAGAAACTGGTCGTGGTAAGCGTGTGCGAGTTCGTGCAAGACGACCATCGGATGCTTCATCATTTGACTGCGCGAATACAAATCACGAGCCTGCGTGATGTGAACCTTCCTGGCCAGACGCGGGTCGTGGTGGTTGTCGATCAACCATTGTTTGCTCGGATGATACTGCATCGATTTCAGCTTCGGATGATCGTGTTCAATCCAGATCTCCAGCGTTTGCATTTTGCCCAGTTTGTCGGCAGGCAGCAGGATTGAGATGCGTTGCAAATGGTTGGCCAGCATCGTGAGCGCCCTGGAGCCCTCCTCCGCATGCTCGCCTTGGAGCAACGCCGGGTCCACGTAAACCGTCCATCCTTCAATATTCCGGATCACCGGATCAAAACGGACGTCAACTGTTCCGTTGTCTTTTTCGTCGGCGCGTGCGCCGATGGCGGTCAGGAGCGTAAACAGGAGGGCAATCAAAAATGCGTTCATGGTGCGGCCATCCTAAGCGAGCCGGTGCGGATTTGAGAACAAAAAGAACGCGAGCGAAGCCGTCGGCTCATTCCGAACGAATCCAAACTTGGACTTGTCTTTAAGAGGAATTTCAACCCAGATATTTCTCATGCAACCAACCCAATTTTCCAGAACCAAACACGTTGGACTCCTGCTCTCACTTTCCGTCCTGTCCTTTACCATGCCGACCATCGCCGCCGAAGATCCGAAACCGGAATCCACACCCCAAATCGAGTGGGATCTGACCGAGCTCTACCCCGATGACGCCGCGTGGAACGTCGCGCGTGAAAATGTGCTGGCCCGGCTCGACGGTCTCAAGCAACGCAAAGGCACGCTCGGCGACAGCGCGGAACAGTTCTACGAAACGCTGCAGCTGGTCTCCGATCTTCAACGGCAGTCAGGACGCATTGATGCCTACGCAAGTCTGCGCGCGGACGAAAATCTGGGGATCGCCGCCAACCAGGAGAAAAGTCAGCTGGCGCAGCAAATGGAAAATCAGCTCTCGCAGGCGGCGTCCTGGATCGATCCGGAGATCTTGAAACTTGGCAAGGACCAGATTGCAGAATATCAGAAAGCTGAGCCGCGTCTCGCGCCGTTCGCCCACTCGTTGGACAACACGCTTCGCAACGCGCCGCACACGTTGGGTGATGAAGGTGAACAAATTCTCGCCGCCGCCGGTCAGCCGCTTCAAGCCGGTTACAACATCTACGGCCTGCTGGCCAACGCGGAGATTCCGTGGCCGGAGATTGAACTTTCGGACGGCAAGAAAGTGCGGGTCAATGCGCAGGGCTACTCCACGCATCGCCAAAGCACGAACCGCGACGATCGCAAAAAAGTCTTCGATGCCTACTGGGGCGAGTGGGCCGAGTTTGAGAACACCATCGGGGCCACTCTGAGTTCGCATTTGCAGGCGCAGGTTTTCCTCTCGAAGGCCCGCAACTACCCGAGTGTGCTCGAACGCGAACTGTTCGACGACCGGCTTCCGCCCGAAGTTTATCGCACACTCGTTGCCGAGGTGAACCGCTCGTTGCCGACGCTGCACCGTTATTTCAAGTTGCGCACCCGGATGCTCGGATTGGACAAGATGCAGTACTACGACATTTATCCGCCGCTTGTTTCCTTGGACGAGGAGTTTGATCTCGCCAAGGCGAAGGAACTGACGCTCGCCGCGATGTCGACGTTCGGCGATGAATGGATCGACATGCAGAAAAACGCGATGGACCAGCAATGGATGCACGTCTATCCGCAACCCGGAAAACGTTCCGGTGCCTACCAGAACCGTTCCGCCTTCGACGTTCACCCGTATCTGCTGCTGAACTTCGATGGCACGTTCGATTCCGTTTCTACGTTCGCCCATGAATGGGGCCACGCGATGCACACGCTTTACGCGCAAAAGGAACAGCCGTTTGAGACGGCAGGGTATTCCACATTTATCGCGGAGATTCCTTCGACCACTCTCGAACTTTTGCTGGAGGAATACATGGTCGCCAACGTGAAGAACGACCAGGAGAAGTTGTCCTATCTCGGCAACGGTCTGGAGCGGATGCGCGGCACGTTCTTCCGGCAGACGATGTTCGCCGAGTTTGAACTCGCGCTCTACGAAGCGGTGGAACGCGGTGAAGCGTTGACCGGTGAAAAGATCACGTCGATGTACGCCGAAATCGTTCGGCGCTATCACGGCCACGACGAAGGGGTGGTGAACATCGACGATGCCTACACGCGCGAGTGGATGTTCATCCCGCACTTTTACTACAACATGTACGTCTTCCAATACGCGACCTCCATGACCGCCGGTGCCGCGCTCTACGACAACATGCTCAAGGAAGGCCGGCCCGCCGTCGAACGGTTCATTCAACTGCTGAAGGACGGTGATTCAGATTACCCATTCGAACTTCTGAAGAAAGCCGGGGTGGATCTCTCGAAACCCGAACCGTATCGCGCACTGGTCGCCCGCATGAATTCCATCATGGATCAGATGGAAGCGATTTTGGATAAGGATTCAAAGTGAGCGGGAGGTTTTGATCCACCGGGCGAACCATGGGCGTATTCCGGTTACGCTCCAACTCAGCCTTAGAGTTCTAATTCGGCAACGCGCTCAGCGGCCGGCTCGGAGAGCCCGCCCTACCTTTCATCAGTGTCCATTTGCGTTCATCTGCGGTTGACACCTCTTCTACTCAAAAAACAGCTTCCGCCAGTTCGATTTTAGGATGAACGCACCAACCACCGCGGCTGCGGCGGTCAGCGCAGCCATCCCTAGTTTTCCATAGAGAACATATCCCGTGGTGAAAAGCAGTCCGTAGATCGCCAGCAATGTTCCGAGCGAACAGAGAAACGCACTGGCCAGATCGTTTTGTTTTTCAACCGCTATCCCGGCACTCACGTCAACCTCTGCCGCGACCTTCGACCACCCCGGCCCGCCCGGCCTGATCTTCAGGTAGAAGTCGCGTAGCGTCGCGGCATCGGTCGGTTTGGAGACAAACGCGGCGATCAACCACGCCACGGTGGTGACGGCAATTCCGCCGACCAATCGCCCGGCGGTCGTCCACCCTTCCGGATCCACAAAGTGAAAGAACACCGCGACCGCGAACGAAACCACCATGGCCGTGATCTCCGTGGTCGCATTGATCCGCCACCAGAACCAGCGCAGCATGAAGATCAGTCCTGTTCCCGCACCGATCTGAAGCAGAATCTCAAACGCCTTCAGCGCTGATTCCAAGTAGAGCGCCACGACACTCGCGAGTATCATCGAAACAACCGTCATAATTCTTCCGGCGCGGACCAGTGATTTCTCCGATGCCTCCGGCGCAACGAACCGATGGTACACGTCGTTCACGACAATCGAGGAGCCCCAGTTGATCTGCGTGGACATGGTCGACATGTAAGCCGCGATGAGCGACGTCACCACCACGCCCAGCAAACCCGGAGGCAGGTAGGTGAGCATCGCCGGATACGCGAGGTCGTCGTTTACCAGGCTTGGATTCAGATCTGGAAATGCCGATCTCAACGCATCCAGATCCGGGAAGACAACGAGTGACGCAAGTGCGACGATGATCCACGGCCAGGGCCGCAATGCGTAGTGCAACAAGTTAAACAACAGCGTGGCACCCGCAGCGTGACGTTCGTTCTTCGCGGCAAGCACACGTTGAACAACATACCCGCCGCCGCCCGGCTCCGCACCGGGGTAGTACGTTGCCCACCATTGAACCGCCAACGGAACCACGAAGATTGCCACCACAACCTCCCAGGGCGTGTTGTTGAAATCGGGGAAGATCGAGAGTTTGCCGGTTACATTCTCGTTCGCCAGCAGGTTGGACCAACCGCCGACCTCCGGCATGTTGACCACAAAGATTGCCGCACCGATTGCGCCACAAACCGCCAACACGAACTGGATGCAGTCGGTCAATAGAACTCCCGTCAATCCGCCCGCGCTGGAGTAGACCACCGTTACCGTCGCGGCGATGGCGATTGTTTGCATCGGTGTCAGCCCGAACATCACCGCCCCGATTTTGACGGCCGCCAGCGTGACGTTTGCCATGACGATGGTGTTGAAAATGACTCCCAGATAGACCGCGCGAAAACCACGAAGGACCGCCGCCTCCTTTCCCGAATACCGCAGCTCGTTGAACTCGATGTCAGTCATGACGCCGGAGCGACGCCAGAGTTTCGCAAAGAAGAAGACGGTCACGACACCGGACAGGAGAAACGCCCACCACACCCAGTTGCCCGCTACGCCGTTCTTGCGCACGATGTCAGCGACGAGGTTTGGCGTGTCGGTCGCGAACGTCGTCGCCACCATGGAGAGCCCTAGAATCCACCACGGCATTTTCTGTCCACCGAGGAAAAATGAACGGAAGCTCTTTCCTGCCTGGCGCGATACCAAAACGCCGATGACGAGATAAACAAGGAAGAAAAATCCGATGATCGCCCAGTCTATCGCGGTGAGTTGCATGGTGAGATTGGGGCGAATACTAATAGAGTGGGTCGGCGTATGCCAATCTCGAATGGCTTGTGTATCGGGCAAATCCGTCTTCGCCCGGGTCGAGAGCGTGGCGTTGTCGACGTGGTGCGGTTGGAGAAAGGGGGCTGCAATGCCACTTGAGAATCATGGAGGACACGGAGTTTCATTGGGGACTCGATGTCTTTGGCCTGAATCAGGCTACGCCAATTGACCAGTCTGGCGGAGTGTGTCCTCCGGCCGGAATGCAACCCAAGTTCCGTTGAATCTCTTATGTTCTTCTCGTCACTGAACCGAAATCAGCCAGCGGATGCCAATTATCAGTACTGGCCGCTCATCGAGGAACAGGTCCTGGAATTTCTCGAAGCTTGGCCGGAGCCATTTGAGGAAGACGCGGCGACGGTCGAAGGCTGGATGCGTGGACCGTTGCTGGAGGCGGCGATTCATCCGGAGGAATTCTCGCAGAACCGGAAACTGAAAGATGTCTGCGCCGACCTTTACGCGAAGCACCCGGAGTTCTATCTGGCGTCGCTGATGAGACTTCGGCAGGTTGATAACACCAAGTTTGGCGTTGAAAGCCAGGTCAAACGCTGGCTGATGCTCAATCCGACGGTCAACATCATGAACCAGGATTTCCCGGTCGACCGGCTCGACAACTCCACGCTGGCCAAATTGTTCAAACGCGACACGGGCGTGGATGTGAAGGGCGATGTGCTCAAAGGACTCGTCCAACAGCACAATCACGCCGCCGTCTGAGCGGCGGTCGCGGATCTTTCGCAACATCTCGCCCCGGTGAAGCTGGAAGGAATCGGGAATCACCTCACCAACGTCGCGAAAGCGGCGTTTTTTCTGGTATCGCGCGGATGGAAAATCAAAAGAATGGCGACACGGCAGCCGGCTTCACGAAAAATAAATCCTTTGTCCTTATTACTTTGCGAACTCTGCGCCTTGGCATGAGTCGGCTTGGTCATGTTGGTCGTGCTGCGGCCCCGCACTACGGACGGCATTGCTGATAACCGACGGGTCACGCACGGCATCGGCTGCGCGTTTTCAACACCCGGGACAGGAAGGAAACCCGTCCTTGGAGCGCGGCCGTTCCAACCGGTTCGGGGGGGATCAGTAAATCAGCAATCGGTTTCCGCTGTTTTCTCCGCGTCGTCCTGCATAAGTTACCGAATACCCAAGTCCGTGCTCGACGTGCTGGCGGTGCGGGATTAAACCCTCGCGCATGCGCACCATTGGCATCATTCCAGCCCGTTTCGAGTCCGCCAGGTTCCCGGGGAAACCTCTGTACATGATTGAGGGAAAGCCGATGATTCAATACGTGGTGGAGCAGTGCCAGAAGGCGAAATCACTGGCTGACGTGATGGTGGTGACGGACGACGCTCGAATCATGGAGATCGCCCAGAATTTTTGTGAAGTGGAGATGACGATGCCGGACCATCCGAGCGGCTCGGATCGGATCGCCGAAGTGGCCGCTCGACTGAACTGTGACGCCATCGTCAACATTCAAGGCGACGAACCATTGATCGACCCGGAAGTGATCGACCGGGTTGCCGGTGCACTGGCCGATTGCGAGATGAGCACGGCGGCGACGCTGATCCGATCGGCTGAGGAGTGGGAAAGCCCGAATGTGGTCAAGGTGGTGACCGATGTCCGGGGTCGGGCGCTTTATTTTTCTCGGCGAACTATCCCGTTTTTACGGGATTTCGCGAGTGGTTCGTTTGAAGAACAGGTGGCGAAACACCCGTTTTTGAAGCATCTTGGAATTTACGGGTATCGCAAGGAAACGTTGCTCCAGCTCGTGAAATTCCCGCAAAGCCCGCTGGAACAGGTCGAGAAACTGGAACAGCTCCGCGCGTTGGAAAACGGGATCCAGATCGCGGTGGAACGGGTCGACTACGACAGCGTGGGGGTGGATTTACCGAAGGATGTGGCGCGGGTGGAAGCCATTTTGAAAACTCGTGGAAGTCAGTAGGTGACATCACACACGGCCTTGATTTAACATTTTATCGCATGAAGTACATCTTCGTCACTGGTGGCGTCGTCAGTTCACTCGGAAAAGGCCTTACGGCCGCAGCTTTGGGCACTTTGCTCGAAAATCGCGGATTGAAGGTTTGTCTCCAGAAATTCGACCCCTACCTCAACCTCGATCCCGGCACGATGAGCCCGTATCAGCACGGCGAAGTCTACGTGCTGGATGACGGCGCGGAGACGGACCTGGACCTCGGGCATTACGAACGGTTCACCAACACCAAGCTCACCCGGATGAACAACCTGACGAGCGGTCAAGTTTACCAGACGGTTCTGAATAACGAGCGCGAGGGGAAATATCTTGGCAACACGGTGCAGGTGATTCCGCACGTCACCGACGAAATCCAGAAGCGGATCATCCAGATCGGTGAGGAAACCAAGGCTGACGTTGTCATCACCGAAATCGGTGGAACGACCGGTGATATTGAAGGACTGCCGTTTCTGGAAGCCATTCGTGAATTTACGCTGAACGCTGGCGTTGGTAATGCGATTTTCCTTCACGTCACCTACGTTCCATTCATCAAGGCAGCGGGCGAACTGAAGACCAAGCCGACGCAACAATCAGTCGCGAAACTTCGGGAAATTGGTATCGCTCCGCACATCCTCGTCTGCCGTTGCGAAAAGCCGTTGGACAAGGAACTGCGCCAGAAAATCAGCCTGTTCTGTAACGTGCCTTACGAGGCGGTCATTGAGGAAAAGGACGTTGATCATTCTATTTATGAAGTGCCGCTGATGCTGCAACGCGAGCGGGTGGACGAGCTTGTCTGCCGGATGTTGCACCTCGACGTGCCGGGTGGCGACATGACGCACTGGCAGGAAATTATCCGCAAACTGATCGCGCCCCAGAACCGCGTGCGAATCGGTCTGGTCGGAAAATATACCGAGCTTCAGGACGCCTATAAATCGGTGTATGAAGCCATCATTCACGGCGGCATCGCGAACGATTGCGGTGTGGAGATTGAAAAAGTTGAAGCGGAAGACATTGAAAAATACGGCGCGGCGAAAGTCCTCGAAGGTTTGGGAGGCATTCTGGTGCCCGGAGGATTTGGCGAGCGTGGGTCGGAGGGCAAGATTCTGGCCGCCCAGTACGCCCGCGAAAAGAAGCTCCCCTATCTCGGGCTGTGTCTGGGAATGCAGATTGCGTGCATCGAATTTGCGCGGAACGTGCTTGGATTGAAGGAAGCGGACTCGTTGGAATTTGATCCCGACACGAAACATCCCGTGATTGCGCTCATGAACGAGCAGAAAAAGGTCACGAAAAAGGGCGGTACGATGCGGTTGGGTTCACAGCCGTGCCAGCTGAAAACGGATTCACGGGCGGCGCAGCTCTACGGCGCGTTTTTGATTCAGGAACGGCACCGGCACCGTTATGAATTCAACAACGCCTACCGTGAAAAATTCGAAAAGGCGGGCATGGTGTTTGCCGGCACATCCCCGGACGGGTTGCTCGTTGAGCTGATTGAGATGCCGGAACACCCGTTTTTCATGGCGAGCCAGTTCCATCCCGAATTTCTCAGCAAACCGGACCGGCCGCATCCTTTGTTCAAGGGGTTCATCGCCGCGTCCTACGCCCGGAGCCATACAAAAATCGGCGGATAATCTGGCCCGACGGTTGCCTTTCATTGAAGTCGCGCTAGGGTTCCGGACGTCCCATTTGAACTCTGACGATGAACAAGCAACAGGTCACAGATCATTACTTTCTCGATGCCCGGGCGCGGCTGATTGACATCGCCGCGTTTCTGGACCGGGTGGAGCGGGCGGACGGTGCCGAAGATTTTCGAATCGCCGCCTTCCGAAAAGCGCTGCTCGAACTTTCCAACGACAAACCGCACAAGGCGAAGGAAGTACTGAACGTCTTCAGTGATCCGTCCGAGACTCCGATTGACGTCGCCCACGGTAAAGGTGCCTGCGGCGCGTATCCCGGGGGGGCAAAGCGATGAGATACATCGAACCACACGGACACATGGTCAGCCGCACGACCGATGACTATATCAAGATGGTCACCGCTGGTTGTGCTGCTGTCTGTGAACCTGCATTTTGGGCGGGATTTGACCGATCTTCCGCCGCCGGATTCTACGATTATTTCTGCCAGCTTACCGAACACGAGCCGGCTCGCGCCGCGAAGTTCGGCCTGCCACATTACACGTGGTTGTGCATCAATCCCAAGGAAGCCGAGGACGTCAAACTCGCCGAGGACGTGCTCGCGTTGATTCCTCAGTTCATCAACAAACCGAACGTGCTGGGTATCGGCGAGATCGGGTTGAACAAGAATTCCAGGAACGAGCTGAAAGTGCTCGAGATGCACGTGGATATCGCTGCGCAACACGACCAGCTGATCCTCGTTCACACGCCGCATCTCGAAGACAAGTTGAAGGGCACGAAGCTGATTCTCGATGTGTTGAAGAACGACCCGCGCATCAAGCCTGAACGTTGCATCATTGATCACGTCGAAGAACACACCGCGAAGCTGCCGCTGGACGCGGGGTTTTGGGCGGGCATGACGTTGTATCCCGAAACCAAGTGCACGGCCGCGCGCGCGGTTGATATTCTTGAGTACTACGGAACCGAACGCATCTGGATGAACAGCGCGTGTGACTGGGGCCAGAGCGTGCCGCTGGCTGTTCCATACGCCATGATGGAAATGCGTAAACGTGGCTACAAAGCCGACTGGATCGACAAGGTGGTCTATCAGAACCCGGTCAAGTTCATGAGCCAGAGCCCGCGTTTCAAGCTGCCCACAGAGTAGGATCGGCCGGGAATATTGACACGTTCCCGGCTCTCACACGCAGATGACCCCGATATTCGAACCCGAGAAAAAGTCGGCCCTGAAAGCTCCGTTCAAACGGAGGCACTGGCTGATCCTGATCGGAGTCATGATGTTGTCGGTGCTCTCTGCTCTGATCTACTCGGCGCGGTTTGAATCCTATTCGGTCTGCCTTCAATGCGCACTCCAGCAGAAGACGGTCGCGTGGGAGATTCCGTTTTTTCATCGGTCCTTGTATGAATCCAGTCAGGTCACCGCAAACCGGCTTTCGGAAGTCATACAAATACACGGTTTCTCACTCCGGCATGAGCACGACTGGCAGTTTGTGTTCGGGTCGGGCAACGGATCGACGATGGTGTTTGGCTCCTCCCGGGCGGTCGCCTCCGCCATGACGTCGGCCTGCACCGGAGATTTTCTTGATGAGATGATGTTGTACACCGGGGAGAGCGAAACGCGCGAATGGCTGGCGGCGTTTCAGAATGCGGAC
>JBDNGP010000114.1:0-63486 GCA_041689265.1 Verrucomicrobiota bacterium | reverse complement strand
CGCCGTTCGGACTGACTTGGTCGCGTCTCCTCCGCCGTCTGCTTCTGCTTTTTCATCCCAATCTTACTTAACGATCTGGCGATATTTGTACATTTTATTCGGAAAAAATCTCCTTTTTCTCACCCGCTTTTAATCACACCCGTGTTCTGACCGTAAATTACCGCTGAAAACAAAACCATGTCTGACCGCCAATCGTGCTCGTTCAGTCCTGCTTCCAGTTTTCCACAACGGTCAGTGCCTTCAAGACATCCAACGCCCGCGCAAGGGACGGATCGGTGACAATGACCACCTTGTTCGTGGGGCCGTTTTCGCGATCGGCAACGACCTGTTCCAACGAAATACCTTCCCGACGTTGCCTTACCAGATCCGCCTCCGTGATCCGGCGGTTGCCATTCGTGGAACGATCTCCCGATTTGTCGATGAAGTAGGGATCGCTCAGGAACACTTTTTCCGCCTTCGGCGAAACGCTCACCGCGATGTCCGGAACGACGCCGTCCAACGGAATCGCCTGCCCACTTCCCAGCCGGACCGGTTCGGTGGCGATGCGGATCGTGTCGCCGTTGGACAACTTGAAATCTTCGAATACCGTCGCCCGTCCTGCCGTGTTGCTGCCGATGATCAACGCCGCCTTGATTTCACGCAATACAGCGGCGGCTGCCTCGGCGGAACCGGTCGTCTCGCCGTTGGCCAACACCATCACGGGAATCAGAATCGCCTTCCCGCCGGTCGATGCCTTGAATTCGTCTTTGGCAGCCTTGATCACCACCGGCACTTTGTCGGCGAACAGGCCGGCAAACTCCGCCGCCGCGCCGTAGTCCGAGCCACCGGCAAATCGCAGATCAATCACGATGCCGCGCAGCGGTCCGTTCGTGAGCATCGATTCCACTGTCGCGGCAAACGCCTTCTCCAGACCCGGCCTTACCGCGCTGATTCGGACGTAACCGAAGTCCCGGTTGAAGCGGTTTGTCTGGGTGATCAACGGCGTTTCGTCGCCGTCCTTATTTTTGGCTGGGTTCAGCTGCACGTGCGGATTGAGCTGTTTCAGGAGACCCTGCACCGCCGCCGAATTGATGGTGCTATCGTCGGAGTCCGCGAGATGTTCGCTGATCAATTTGTAGACTTCGTCGAAGCGGACGGTGGACTGGGTGTTCTCTTTGGCCAGCGCGGCAAATCCGGACAGACCTGCTGCGAGTGTAACGATTAAAAACATCTTCATAAATTATTTGTTCAACGACTTGGCGGCGATGTCGTTTCGATATTGAGCACCGTCAAATTCAATTTGCGCAACCGCCGAATACGCCGCATCGCGCGCCTTTTGCAATGTCGGTGCCCAACACGTGATGCCCAGCACACGGCCGCCGTTGGTCACGAACTTGCCATCGGCTTGTTTGGTGCCCGCATGAAATACTTTTGTGTTCGGCCGCCGGTCCGCCTCTTCAATTCCCGAGATTGGCGTGCCTTTCGCGTAACTGCCGGGATACCCGCCCGACGCCATCACCACGCAAACGCAGGCGTCGTCGATCCATTCAAGCGTCGCCTGATCCAACGTTTGGTCAATGCACGCGTCGATCAGATCGAGGAGATCATTCTTCAAGCGGGGAAGGTAGACCTGAGTTTCGGGATCTCCAAATCGCGAATTAAATTCCAGCAGCTTTGGGCCGTCCTTCGTCATCATGACCCCCGGATAAAGTATGCCGCGATAATCGATGCCTTCCTTTGCGCACCCGGTGAGCCACGGTTCGATGATCTGATTTGCAACCGATTGAAAATCATCGGCCGACAATAGCGGAGCAGGGGAATAAGTACCCATGCCTCCGGTGTTTAATCCGAGATCGCCGTCCAACGCGCGTTTGTGATCTTGAGAACTTGGAAACAACTTCGTGGTCTTGCCGTCGCACAAAAAGTGCAGCGAAATCTCCGGTCCCTCGATCAATTCCTGAATCAACACACGATTGCCCGACTCGCCGAAGGCCTTTTTCACGAGAATTTCCTCGATCGCCCCCGTCGCCTGCTCGACGTTCTCGCAAATCAACACGCCTTTGCCGAGAGCCAGACCGTCGGCTTTCACCGCCACCCGTCCGTTGAATTTCTTGGCAAAGATCAGCGCGTCTGCAGCGTTCGTGAACGATCCCGATTTCATCGTCGGAATTCCGTGGCGCTCCATGAACTCCTGAGCGAACACCTTGCTCGATTCGAATTGTGCGGCCCTTTGGTTCGGACCCCAGATCCGCATTCCGGCTTTTTGAAATACGTCGACGATTCCGAGCGCGAGCGGGTTGTCCGGACCGACGACGGTGAGTTCGATTTCATTTTTCTTCGCGAACTCAAGCAGGCCCGCCAGATCTTCCGCTCCGATGGGGGCGCACTCAACTTGCTGACCGTTACCGGCGAGTTGTTCGGTTGCGATACCGGCATTCCCCGGCGCGCACCAGAGTCCGGTGATGCGCGGGGACTGCGCCAGCTTCCAGACCATGGCGTGCTCACGGCCGCCGCCGCCGATGACAAGAACCTTCATGTGGCCGCAGATCAAACAGGAAAACGAGGGGGCCGGAAAACGAAAAATAATCTTTCTCCGGTTTTGTAACGACTTGCCGCTTGTCACCTCAACAGGGCCTCTGTACGGTCTCGGCTCATTCAAATGAAACTTCTTGATCCACGCACAATTTTTCTCGGCTTGCTTGGTCTGATGACTGTTTACATTGTGCCGGTACAGGCGCAGATGGGCTCGGGCGCGTCGCCGATGCCCGGGCTTGACAGCGCACTGAGGGTGATTTTCGGAAAGGACCGCGCGTTTTCCGCCACGACGGTCACGGCGATAAAGGGCGGCGGCCAGAACATGACGATGAAGGCGGCCGTTTCGGTGCTCGACGGCATGACCCGCACCGAGATCGACATGGCTGACATCAAGGGGGCGATGGTACCGCCGCAGGCCCTGGCCCAGATTCAGGCGCTTCACATGGACAAGATCGTCACGCTCATCATCAACGACGGAAACACAAGCGTGGTGATTTACCCCGGCATGAACGCCTGCGTGGAAACGCCGACTTCGGGGAGCGAGGACGCCGGTGACTGTGCGATCCGCGTCACAGGAACTTCCGACGACGAGATTGACGGCCGGAAATTGTTGAAGAAGGAGATCGAAGTGAACTGCAAGAGTTTCGAACAACAGAAGTTCACGGTGTGGGAGGACAAATCACAGCCGGACATTCCGGTCCGGCTTGCGACCGAGCAGAATGGTGTGAATCTCACCATGACTCTCAGCGACGTGAAGACCGCCAAGCCTGAATCCCAGTTGTTCGTCCCGCCACTGGAGTTTCAAAAGTTTGATTCCATGCAGGCTCTGATGAGCCACGTGCAGAAAAAGATGTTTCAGCAGTCACCGTCCAAATGAGTCGGTCGCTTGACGTAGGCATTGAATTCCTTTCCACTTTGCGCCCATGACTCAATCGGCGACCGAGCCCGCAACTCCAAAACGCCCGCACATCGTCCGTCGGCTGTACGATTGGACGATCAGCTGGGCGGACCGGCCTGGCGGGATCTACGCCCTGTTCTTTCTCGCGTTGGCGGAGTCCAGTTTCTTTCCCGTGCCGCCCGACGTGTTGTTGATCGCGCTCTGCGTGGGTGCCCCCAAGAAGTCCTTTAAGTTCGCTGCCGTCTGCATGGTCGGGTCCGTCATAGGCGGAATGATCGGTTACGGAATAGGTTTCTGGGGATACGAAGCCATTGGTCAACCGATCGTGCAGGCGTATCACGGGGAGGCCGTCATGAAGAAAATCAAGGTCTGGTACGACACCTATGGATTCTGGGGAAACCTGCTCGCGGCGATCACGCCGATTCCCTACAAGGTCTTCACCATCGCGTCAGGCGTCTTTCAGTTCAACTTCGTACAGTTCCTGACCGCCTCGATTATCGGACGCGGCGCTCGTTTCTTCGTCGTGGGTGGTTTGATTTATTACTTCGGTCCGAAGATCAAGCTGCTCCTCGAAAAGTACTTCGACCTGTTCGCCATCCTCGCCATGGTTCTGCTCATTGGCGGCTTCGTGCTGCTGAAGTATTTGAAGTGAGTGCCACAACCTACGGCTGAAGTGGCGTAAAGGTCGTGAGCCACTTCGGAATGTTTCGAAATTCAGCGATTGAAACGAGACGGACAGGATGGCCATCCCACGTCGCCGCGGTTCGGCGGCCTCAGGATCATTTCAGCTGCCCAAGTTCGTTCCAAAGAATCGCGGACATCGCCATGCCCTTGTGGAAACAGGTGAGGTTGAATTTCTCGTTCGGCGAATGCGCGTTGTCGTCTGGCAGCGAAAGACCGAGCAACAACGTGTCGACGCCGAGGATTTTTTTGAAATCATTGACGATGGGAATCGAGCCGCCCTCTCGAAGAAGCACGGCGCCGTGGCCAAATGCTTTCGTGAGTGCGTTCAGTCCGGCCTGTGCTTGGGGGCCGGTGGGCGACATCAAATAGGCTTCGCCCTTGTGGCCACCTTCGACCTCGATCCGCATCGTTGGAGGGCAGATCTTTTTCAAGTGGCGGATCACGAGCTTCTCGATCTTGTTCGGATCTTGGTTCGGCACAAGCCGACAGGTTAGCTTCGCGCTGGCCCAGCTCGGCACGATCGTTTTGCTGCCTGCGCCCTGATAGCCGCTGGTGAGACCGTTGATCTCGCAGGTAGGGCGGGCTGACCGTTGCTCGATCGCAGTGAAACCTTTTTCTCCGAACAGTTCCTTCACGCCGAGCAGCTTTTTATAACCCGTTTCGTTGAACGGCAATTTCTTTAACTGCTTCCGCTCGTAAGCCGAGAGCTTCACGACGTCGTCGTAAAAACCCGGGATGGTAACGCGGCCGCGTTTGTCGCGCAGTGAGCCGAGCATCTGGCAAAGCACCATCGCGGGATTGTCGACCGAACCGCCGAAAAGGCCGGAATGAAGATCACGCGCTGGGCCGGTCAGTTTGACTTCGAGCGCAGCGATGCCGCGCAACGAGTAGGTGAGCGCCGGATGTTTGAGGCCGGGAATACCGTTGTCCGACACGACGACGCCATCGCATTTCAGTTCCTTTTGCCGCGCCTTCAGGAAGCTCACGAGATTCTCGCTGCCGACTTCCTCTTCGCCTTCGATGATGAAGGTGATGTCAACGGGCAGTTCGGTGCCGGTCTTCAAATAGGCTTCGACGGCTTTGAGGTGGGCGAAATGCTGGCCCTTGTTGTCGCTGGAACCGCGCGCGTAAAGATTTCCATTTTCGACGAGCGGTTTGAACGGCGGGCTTTTCCAGTGATCGAGCGGATCGGGCGGTTGCACGTCGTAGTGTCCGTAAACGACGTAGTGCGGTTTGCCTTTGCGTCGCGGCGTGCTCGCGAGGATGACGGGATTGCCGGGTGTTTTGCAGAGCCTTGTTTTGAGGCCGATCGACAGGCAATGCGCGACCGCCCAGTCGGCGCATTTTTTCATGTCGGGTTTGTGATCGGGCTGGGCCGAGATGCTGGGAAAGCTCAGGTAATCACAAAGCTGATTGAGAAAAGTCTCGTGATTGGATTTGAGGTAATCAAGAACCGCGTTCATGTGGCGGGATGATGGAGAAGAGAACGGACGGACTCCAGACGGAACTTGGGCAGAATGATTGACCGGGGTGTTTTGGTAAATCGGACCGTCAGGCCGTGGTGCCGGCGGCGGGCGAGTCTGCAACCGGAGTCTTGTTTTTCTTTCCGCGCAACATCCACGCGAGGACGCCGAGCACGAGACCGAAGGCGACGAGTGGCATCATGATGGTCATGACAGAGGCCACAAGCGATGTTCCGAATTCCACGGTTGAGATCACCGGGTTTGCGATGCCCGCCGTGGTGAGCGACGAAACACCGCGGACGACGACGGTCTTGGCTTGCACCATTCCCGCCATGCCTCCGCCGGCAATGATCGCCATGGTCCATTTGAAGAACGGATCGATGTCGGTGATCACCGCCGCAGTCAGGACCGTTCCCGCGACGACGGCGAGCGGGGAGGTGATGGCATCCAGAAAATTATCAACAAAGGGCAGGTAGTAGGCGGCGAGTTCGGCAATGGTTGCGACCGAGAAAGCGATGATGGCGGGAGTCGAGGAGACCCACGTGAATTCCGGGGAAAGATCCAGCATGCCGATCCGGGAGGTCAGCGATACCACGAGAAGCGGGACGAAAACCCGAAATCCGGCGGCGGCGCTGAGGCCGAGCCCGACAAATATACTTAGTACCATTCCGATCGATTCCATAAGCCAAGTTGGTTTGTTGCCGACGACATTACCCAGTTTCGGTGGTCGGAGTTACAAAAAATCAGCGCGATTTTGTAATCTGCGAGGCCGGCCGTTCATCCAGGAAGTCGGCGAATCCCGAGGTCTCGACGGTTGTCGTTTGACCATCCTGCTGGCTCGTGATGCGCGCTTGCACGTTGTGATGTCTCCCGAGCAGTTCCAGCGCTTCTCCGGGGCCGAGGATGTTCAGCGTCGTGCTAAAGCTGTCCGCCGTGATTCCGGAGGGGGCGATAACGTGAACCAGGCAGCGGTTGGTGAGACCGATGCCGGTGCGGGGATCGACGATGTGTGAATAACGAATGCCGTCGAGCTCAAGGTTTTGAAATAGATCGCCGGAAGTCGCCAGCGCGCAATTCGAAAGAAGCAGAGCGGGGGGATTGGATTCCGTGAGCTGAATATGCCAGCCGGTTTTTCCGGGCGGCGGCTCGCCAAGAACCATGTCGCCACCACCTTGAATCATGGCGTTGGTGATTTGAAAGGCGTGGAGAACGTTCATGGCTTGATCCATCGCGTAGCCCTTGGCGATACCTCCGGCATCGAGTCGCATGTCCGGTTTCAACAATCGAGCTGCGCGTGGGGCGGAATCGAGCTGGAGAAAGTTATATCCCACGCGATCTTTCATGAGCATCAACAGATATTCGTCAGGCAATTTTTTCTGCCGACGGGCGCGACGCCAGAGGTTCACGCTGGGGCCGATCGTCAGATCGAAGGCCCCGTCCGATTCATTCGACAATTTCTGTGCGGCATCCAGGATTGTCCAGAGATCTTCGCCCACCGGGATCCATCGGTCGGATCCTGAGCTCAGCGAGAGACGGCTGATTTCGCTGTCGGAGTCGTAGTCGCTGAGAATGGAGTTCAATTCCGCAATCCGCAGATAGGCGGCCGAGACGGCGGTTGTCGCAGTTGATTCGGTTGCCGCAAAAACAGTGATTCGAAAATCGAGACCCATCTGCGCCTGCGAGAACTCAAAACGTTGCAGTGGACTCGCGGCCCTCCCGGTGTTCGACTTGCAGCCGGGCGCAAGCCCAAGAATGACGCTCGTGATGGCGATCAATGTCAGTGCCTCGACTTGGCGACTGGCTCGGGAAATCGATGGTTTCAGTTTACGGTCTTGAAGATGTCGCATGACGAAACGCGAATAGAAACAGATTGGCCTTGCTTCATCAATTCGCGTTGTTAGATTCCGGGCTCTTTCAACGGCAGCGGCCGCATTGTGTGGCAAAAAACCCAGCGTAACAGGCAGACTGATCGATCGTGAAAATATTCAGCGGCACGTCAAACCGACCCCTGGCCAAGGCGATTTGCGACTCCATCGGGATCGACGAAGGCAACGTCACAATCAAGGCATTTCCCGACGGGGAGACGTTCGTTAAAATTGAGGAGAATGTCCGCGGTGAGGATGTCTTCCTGATCCAGTCTACCTCCCCCCCGTCGAATCATCATCTGATGGAAATGTTCATCATGATGGATGCCTTGAGGCGGGCAAGTGCGACGCGCATCACGGCGGTCATTCCGTTCTACGGTTACGCGCGACAGGATCGAAAAGATCAACCGCGCGTGCCGATCACCGCGAAGTTGATCGCCAACCTGCTGGTGGCGGCCGGTGCCAACCGGGTCCTGACCATGGATCTTCACGCGCAACAGATTCAAGGATTTTTCGATATTCCCGTGGACCATCTCTACGCCGCGCCGGTGATGTACGAATATCTGCGAAAGAAGAATCTTGAAGACCTGGTGGTTGTCAGCCCCGATGCGGGCGGCATCAAGATGGCCTACGCCTATTCGCAGTCGCTCAATGCCGGCCTCGCGATTGTCGAGAAACGCCGCAAAAGCGCGACCGAAGTGGAGTCGATGACCGTGATCGGTGAAGTCGAGGGGAAGAACGTGCTTCTGACGGATGACATGACGGAAACGGCGGGCACGCTCACCACCGCCGCAAGCCTGTTAAAATCGAAGGGAGCGAAGAGCATTTACGCCTGTGTTTCCCATGCAATTTTGAATACCATGGGGATTGAAAGGCTGCAGAAATCAAAGATTGACGAACTGGTGACGACTGATACTGTCCTGCGCCCCGCCGTCGACGGGATACCGCTAACGGTGTTGTCGGTGGCCGGGTTACTGGGCGAAGCGATTAAGCGGATTAATAGTAATTCCTCGGTCAATTCGCTGTTTGAATTTAAGGGCGCGCGAACCAGTTAGTCTGCGCTCAATATTTTGTAATACGCATGAAATCATCTAGCTTAAATGCCTTTCCTCGCACTGAGTCCGGTCGCATCGGAGTCAGGAAGCTCCGCGCCACCGGTCGTGTCCCCGCCGTCATTTATGGGCGCAAGACCGCGCCCCGGAATATCGAAGTGGATGCCAAGGAACTCAAACATCTGATTCACGGAACGGCTTCCGAAAACATTGTCGTCGATCTCAGCATTGAGAACGACACGAACAAGAGCCGTCTGGCCGTCGTGCAGGAAGTTCAGCACAATCCGATCAGCGGAATCGTGCTGCATGTGGACTTTCACGAGGTTGACGAAACCGAGCCGGTGGAAATCATGGTGCCGCTGGAAACTATCGGCGAGGCCATCGGCGTGAAAACCGGCGGCGGGATGCTCGAGCACGTGATGTTCAAGGTGAAGGTTAAGGCGCTGCCTCGTGATCTGCCGGAAATGATCGTGATCGACGTGACTGAGCTCAGCGTCGGGCAGGCGATCCATCTGGGAGAAATCAAAGCGCCGAAGGGTGTTGAGATTCTGGGTGAATCGAGTCAGCCGGTTGTTTCCATCGCGGAGCCGAAGACAGCTGATGCCGTCGAAGAAGCAGCGTCGGCCGCAGCGGCTCCTGCTGAGGATAAGAAAACCGACGCGAAGAAGGACTGATCTGATATTTCCCGTCTGGCTCCGTGCCATTGGATTTCCAAATGGACGAATGGACGCTCATCGCGGGATTGGGGAATCCGGGCGATCGTTATGTCAAAACGCGGCACAATGCCGGATTCATGGTGGTAGATCAATTCGCTTCGGGCGCGGGTGTCGGGTGGAGCCGGGAAAAGAGATTCTCAGCTCAGGTGGCAAGATTGGACGGACGACGGTTGGTTTTGTGCAAGCCTTTGACTTACATGAACCTCAGCGGGCAGTCGGTGAAGCCGCTCATGTCGTTTTACCGGATCCCGATCAGCCGGATACTGATAGTCTTGGATGACGCGGATTTGGCGGTGGGCGGTGTCCGGATGCGCCACAAAGGCAGCAGCGGCGGCCACCACGGACTAGAATCTGTCAGCCAGCATCTTGGTTCCACCGAGTTTGCGCGGCAAAAGATCGGGATCGGCCGGGATGACCCGGATCGGCGGGAGATTGTCGACCATGTTCTCGGCGATTTTTCGGCCGACGAATCGGTAGTGATGCAGAAAGTATTTGAACGTGCTTGCAGTCAGATTAATTGCTGGTTGGAGCACGGGATTGAAAAAGCAATGAATCAATACAATGGAACCGCAGTGGTTCCAGAATAAAAAGGTCAACGAGTGACGAAATACGAAGGTCTGTTCATATTAAACCTCGCCAATGTCGAGGAGAGCGTTAAGGAAACCATCGACCGGATTTCCAACGTGATCACGACGAGCGGTGGTAAGATCGAAAACGTCCAGAAGCTGGATAAGAAAGTATTCACCCGCGCGGTGGACAAGCACGTCACCTCCGGGTTCTACGTGAACTTTGTTTTTGACGCCAAGCCGGACGCGATCGCCAAGATCAACGGCTCGTTCGAGCGAGACAACGAGATCTGGCGGATCATGATCACCAAGGTGCCAAAAACCGGCCCTGCAAAGATCGCCGCCTAAACCCCTTCCCGACATGGCCAGCTTCAACAAAGTCATCCTCATGGGGAATCTCACCCGTGACCCGGAGCTGCGTTATACTCCCAAAGGCACCGCAGTCGCCAATCTTGGCATTGCGGTCAATCGGAAATGGCGGAACGACACCGGTGAAATGCAGGACGAGACCACCTTTGTCGATGTGGAAGCCTTTGGCAAACAAGCCGAAACGATCGGTCAGTACTTGAAAAAGGGCCGCCCCATCATGATTGAAGGCCGGCTTAGGTACGATCAATGGGAAGACAAGAATTCCGGTCAGAAACGCAGCAAGCTGAACGTGGTTCTGGAAAATTTCCAATTTCTTGATTCGGGCCGGTCCGATGATCAGTCCGGTGGCGGTGGCGGCGGCGGAAATTATTCCGGTGGTGGCGGACAGTCGGCCTCCGGTCGGGTTTCCAAGCCTGCGCCTGAAGTTCAAAATGATCCTGATTCCCTGCCCGCGGACGACGACGTTCCGTTTTGACCGACCGGATCAACGCTTTATCAACTAATTACTAAACAAGTTTATATTATGGCCAAGACAGAAGTTATTCTTACCAAACACATCGCCGGTTTGGGCGCGGAATCCGACCAGATAAAGGTCGCCGCCGGATATGCACGCAACTACCTCATCCCCCAGGGATTTGCCGTCCCGTCGACCTCGGCGAACAAGCGCCAGATCGAGGTGCTGCAGAAGCGTCGCACCGACCGGGAAGCTCACGAACTACACTCGATGAACGATCTGGCGAAGAGCCTGACGAAACTGATCTGCGTAATCGCGGTCCGCACCGGTGATGACGGCAAGATGTTCGGTTCCGTCACCTCGGGAATGATTGCAGACGAGATGAAGCACCAGTTCGACGTGGAGCTCGACAAGCGGAAGATCAAGCTTGAGGAGTCGATCCGCACGCTCGGCGAGCACAAGGTTGATCTGCATCTGCATCCTGACGTTCACGGCGTGTTGCGCGTTCGTATCGACAGCACCACCCCGCTGCCGGAACCGGAAGTTGTCGCGACTCCGGCTGAAGCCCCGGCGGATCAGGCCAAGGGCAGAGGCCGTTAGTCCCGGTTGCCCGGTCACAAAAATTCAAATCAACTGAACGGCGGATCGAACGATCCGCCGTTCTTTTTTTGCCCGCGAGACAGGGAGGAATTGCTCCCAACCAACCGACGGTTTACTTTTGTTCAACCTGCGAACGAAGCGTTCACTTCACCGGGAAGTTGCGGCCAGCCAGCCAGTTTCCAGAACCCGAGAAACCTCTTCGCGATCCAGTAATGACAGCTTTGTTTCTCTTCTTAGTTCTCGGATTGCTCGCTTTCTTTGCGTGGTGGGTCATTGCTGCCGCCACAGCCTCCGGCATGAGCGATTCCTACTGACTGAACTTTACACGCCAACCGTTTTGAGCGGATGGGAGCCTGCGGGAACTCGTCGAGTCGGCCACAATCAGTTGCTCCAGGAAATGACATACGGTTGAGCCTCCAAACCTTCGGCTGTTCGCCAGTTTGGGTTTTGTAGGTCCGGAAACGGAAACCAGTTTCTTTGATCCGGAAACTCAGGAAAGAACAGGGGCTTCCGGATTTTCCTCCGCCACCGGGGGGCGATCCGAAAAGGGTGCGGTATTCCTCCCAAGTATCCGAAGAGCGATAGCACCGAGGTTCGCAACGTCTTCAACGGTTCAACGTCAACCGCCGGCAGCGAGAGGGTAATCCGGCGGGTTAGCTTTTCCTTCTTCCGCTGTTGCGCTCGGAAATTTTTTCCGCTTCGTCGGCCCGTCTTGCGCAAAACCCTTATTTTTATTGGGTTTTGAACGCGTGGCACCGGCGCTGCTTGGATGGTTCCGCCGTATTGAACCGCCATGATCAGCGCCCTGTTTGACCAGTCCAGCTACCTCGCCGCGAAGTCGATGCTCGAGGCCACCTCGCTTCGGCAGCAGGCGATCACGGCGAACATCGCCAACGTCGAGACCCCGGGCTACAAGCGGTTGATGGTCTCTGAGTCATTCGAATCAGAGCTTCAGCGGGCGGTGTCAACCGGTGACAAGGACTCCATCCGCACGCTCAAGGGCAGGCTCACAGTTGATTCATCCGCCGTGGCAGCGGGGCTGGACGGCAACACGGTGCGAGTCGAGGACGAGCTGCTCGCGTTGAACCAGAACTTTCTGGAGCACTCCTTGGAAATCCGGCTCATCACCGGGTCGCTGATGAAACTGCGGATGGCAATCACCGGTAAGAGCTAAGAACCATGATCAATATTTTAAACGGAATCGAAAGCAGCTCGGCGGCGTTGAATGCCGAGCGCATTCGTATGGAAGTTGTCGGCAGCAACATCGCCAACGCCAACGTGACCAAGGGCCTCGACGGCCAGCCTTACCAGCGCAAACAGGTCGTGTTCGAGTCGGCCTTGAAATCCGCCATGTCCGGTGACGGATCGGACATCCCGACGTTGTCCGTCGCCCGGGTGGAGAACGACAACCGCCCGCCCATTCTCCTCCACGATCCGGGGCATCCGGAGTCGGACCCGGTCACCGGGATGCGCGCCGTGCCGAACATCAATGTCTACGAAGAGATGGCGGACTACATGATCGCCTCGCGGGCGTTTGAAGCCAACCTCGCGGTGGTGAAGACGGCCCGGTCGGTGGCGATGCAAACGCTGAGGATCGGCAAACCTTGACCTAAATTTTTGTAAGCCAGCCGGCAAATCCCCATGAATCCTCTTTCCCTCATCAGCCGTTTGATGCCGCGCGACATGCAGCAGATGCCGCTGCCGAATGGCGCCGAGGTGTTCAAGCCGATTCCCCTGAAGGAGCTCGAGGGGATTCAAGGCACACAGGGAGTCCAGTCCGGCCAGGGCGTCAAGTTCGACAACCTGCTGGGCAGCCTGGTGAAAGACATCAACGCCAAGCAGCTGGAGTCGGCCAGCGCGGTGCGCGGGATGATGAGCGGCGGCGATGTCTCGTTGCACCAGGCGATGATCGCGATGGAAGAGGCGAGCGTGTCGTTTCAATTGATGGTCGAGGTGCGCAACAAACTGCTGGAATCGTATCAGGAGCTGATGCGGATGCAGATGTAGGGCGGACAGAATGAATTTGGATGAACACGGTGCCCGGACTTCCAAAAGGTTTGTCCGGGTGCCGGTTGAACGTTAAGTCGTAATGAATCAAAGTTTAAAACAACTCGGAACCCAGCTGGTCGACATCTGGAAGCAGCTCGGGCTGAATCAGCGGATCAGCGTGGTGCTCGCTTTCGGAGTCGTCGTAATCGGCCTTTCGGCACTGGCGTTTTTCAGTTCCCAGCAGGATTTTGAACTGCTGTCCGGCCAGCTGGATTCCAGCGGCGCGGCGGAGGTTCTGGCTTATCTGGAGGAGAAGAAGATCCCGTACAAGATGGGTGCCAGCGGGACGTTGATCTACGTGCCGCGCAGCCAGGTCGGGACGATCCGGGTGCAGTTCGGAAACAAGCTTGCCAACGGTGGCATCGTTGGTGACGAGATTCTTGAAAGGCCGAACGTGATGCTGTCCGACTCAATGCAGAAGGCGCAGTTGCAGCGTGCTCAAAACGGGGAGCTCGCCCGGATGATCGGTTCGATGGAGGAGATAGATTCCGCCCGCGTCCGCGTTTCCGTTCCGCCCAACCGCCTGTTGATCCGCAACAATGACGAACATCCCAGCGCCTCTGTTCTGGTAAAGGTGCGCGGCAGCCGCGCGCTGTCGCGGCAGACCGTGCAGTCGATCACGGCGATCGTGGCGAACGCCGTCGAGGGGCTCCGGCCTTCGCAGGTTGCCGTCTCCGATACCGCCGGAAATCTTTACACCGAAGACTACGACGAAGATTCCATGGTGGGCATGGCAGACCGGCATTTCAACATCCGGCAGCAGGTCGAGACGATGTTCTCCAAGAAGGCGCGGTCGATGTTGGATTCCGTGCTCGGTCCGGGGCAGAGCACCGTGCGTGTGGCTGTCGAATTGAACACCGACGCCATCACCAGCACGGAACGGAAGATCGATCCCGCGACCAAGGTCGAGCGGCAGAAAACAGAGAAAGAGGAGAGCACCAAGTCGACGACGGGCGGGAACAGCAGCTCGTCCGGCATTGCGGCAAATTCGAATGTGACCACCAACACGCCGGCTGCGGCCAGTTCCAATTTCAATGATTCCATCGTCAAAACCAGCGAGGTTACGAACGAGTTTGATGAGTCAGTGCGTCAGATTGTGCAGATGGCGGGAGGAGTCAAACGCATTTCCGCCGCCGTCATGGTCAACACCCGGTATGAAGGGGTTGGTTCCGACCGGAAGGCTGTTCAACGCACGCCCCAGGAAATGGAGCAGCTCAAGGAGATCGTACAGAGCGCGCTGGGTATCCAGACCGACGGCGCCGGTGACCGGACGGACACGATCTCGATGATGGAGATTTCCTTCAACGACCAGCCGATGATCGAGATGACGAAGGAGCTGGATCAAATGGAGAAGATCAATTTCTGGATGAGTCTCGCCCGGAAAGTGGCGTATCCCGCACTTGCTGTGGTGATTCTCTACATGTTCGCCCGCGCTCTCAAGCGGACGAAGCTGGAAGAGATTCCGATGGGCGTGCCCGTTGGTGAACTGGACGCGCACGGTCAGCTGGATCCGATGAGCGACTGGAAGCCCGGCACCAAACCGCGCGCCGTCACGGTTGAAGTCCTGAACCAGCTGGTGAAGGAAAATCCCCACAACATGACCCAGGCCATTCGCACCTGGATGAGTGCCAAGAATAACTGATCACAAACCGCATGGCCGCCCAAGCAGATCAACAGACCGAACTGGACCTCGACAAGATGTCCAAGCAACAGAAGCTCGCCGTCTTGCTCATCATGATGGGACAGGATCACGCGGCGGAACTGTTCAAGACCATGGATCCGCCCGACGTGGAGCTCGTATCCGGTGAAATGGCGAAGATCGGTCTGATCAGCACCGAGATTCAACAGGCAGTCCTCAAGGAATTTTCCAACGTGGCTGTTTCCGCCAGCACGGCGCTGCGCGGTGGTGTTGATTTCACCAAGCAGACGCTCGAGAAGGCGCTTGGCCTGTTCAAGGCATCAGACATCGTCGGACGCGTCTCCCCCGTGCGCACCCCGGTCGCCGCGATGCAACAGATCACTGACATGGATGCGCGCCAGATCGTGAATCTGGTCAAGACCGAGCAGGAGCAGACGATCGCGTTGATCGCCAGCTATCTCGCGCCGGAAAAGGCGTCGCAGGTGTTGAGCCTGCTGCGTACTGAACAGCGCGACGGCGTGATCGAGCGACTCGCCACCATGGCTCCCACTCCGATTGAAGTGGTTGAGAAGGTGGTCGAGATATTGAATTTGAAAATGGGCGGAAAACAACCGCGTGCGCTGAACCAGACCGGCGGTGTGAAGTCCGCCGCGGACGTGCTCAACTCGATGGACAAGAACATGAGCAAGGCCATGTTGATTAGTTTGGAGGAGCGCAATCCCGAGCTCGGCCAGTCGATCCGTCAGAAGATGTTCACCTTTGAGGATCTTGCCAACCTCGATACGGCGTCGCTGCAGAAAGTGCTTCGCGAAGTCGATATGCGGGACCTCGCGGTGTCGCTCAAGACGGCGGTTGAAACGGTCAAGGCGGCCTTGCTGGCCAGCATCTCGAAACGGGCTGCCGAGACGGTCAACGAAGAGATCCAGTTCATGGGTCCGCTCAAGCTCAAGGAAATCGAGAGCGCGCAACAGCGCATCATCGAGGTCGTGCGCCGGCTCGAAGGCGAGGGCGAGATCGAACTCTGGGGGAGCGCTGCCTAACCATGGAAACAACGACTCACACCGTTCCGTTCCGGTACCCGCTGACGGGCGCCAAAATAAAGGCGCTGCCAAGGCTGAGCGCTGACGCGCGCAAATTGTTGTTCGAGCGCGAGGACGAAAGCTTTGAGAAAGGTCGGCAAGCGGCTGAAAGCAGTTTTTCCCAGCAGCTCGTTTCGCAACGGAACGAAATGCTGGAATTGCAGAACGGCGTTTTGAACTCCGTACGGAATGCGATTCCGCAGGTGATTCGCGACACGGAATCGATGTTGATTGATCTCGCGGTGGCGACCGCCGAACGGCTGGTTGCCGGAATGCCGATTGATCGCGAGTCCGTTGAGGCGGCGATTCGCGAGGCGTTGACGCAGGTCGAGGACGGCTCCCAGGTGCGTGTTTTGTTGCATGCAGAAGATATGACGCTGCTGAAAAAAGGCAGTTCAGAGCTGCTGGTCGCCGACGAATCGGGCGGCCCTCTGCTCATCGAACCGTCTCCGGAAATCACGCGCGGCGGATGCATATTGCGTACGCGCTTTGGCGACATTGATGCACGACGGGAGACAAAACTTGAACAGATGAAACAAGCGCTCGCCGAATGAAATTGAATCCGTCAGACCACGAATCCTCCGTCAACCGGATGCAAAATTTGCTCGGTCGCGTGAAAGGCGCGCGGGTCGTTCAGAACAAGGGCCGCGTCGTTCAGCTGATCGGCCTTGTCATCGAATCTGAAGGGCCACTGGCTGCGATGGGCGAGGTCTGCCGGATCGAATCCGCGCGCCACGACGGAACCACGCTGGCCGAAGTCGTGGGTTTTCGCGACAAACATTTGTTGCTCATGCCACTTGGCGAAGTGCATGGCATTCATCCCGGCAGCGCAGTCATCGCGACTGGCAGCAGTCTGCGGGTGCCGGTTGGCGACGCGTTGAAGGGGCGCATCATCAACGGACTCGGCCAGCCGTTGGACGGCGCGGGGCCGATCATTTGCGATCACCAGGTCGGACTCAACATGGCCCCGCCGCATCCACTCAAACGTCAGCGCATCCGTAACACTTTTCGCACCGGCATCAAGGCGATCGACACCTTTATACCGTGCGGGCGCGGTCAGCGGCTGGGCGTCTTCGCCGGGAGCGGCGTTGGCAAGTCCACGCTGCTCGGCATGATGGCGAGCCAGTCGGAGGCAGACGTGAACGTGATCGCATTGATCGGTGAACGAGGACGTGAGGTTCGTGAATTTCTGGAAAAAGACCTCGATGAAGAAGGCCGGCAAAAATCGGTCGTCATCGTGGCGACCTCGAATGAACCCGCGCTGTCACGGTTGAAAGGCGCGTTCCTCGCGATGTCCATCGCGGAACATTTCCGCGATGAGGGCAAGAATGTGTTGCTGATGATGGATTCGGTGACGCGCTTTGCGATGGCTCAACGTGAGATCGGCCTCGCGGTCGGCGAGCCTCCGGCGACGCGCGGTTACACGCCTTCAGTTTTTTCGTTGCTGCCGCAATTGTTGGAACGCGCGGGCACGGGCGAGCAGGGCGCGATCACCGGTTTGTTCACCGTGTTGGTGGAGGCAGATGACATGAACGATCCGATTGCCGATGCGGTCCGTTCCATTCTCGATGGGCACATTGTTCTGAACCGCGATCTCGCCACGCAGAATCATTATCCGGCGATTGACGTGCTCGGAAGCGTGAGCCGGTTGAACCGCGATCTGCTCGATGAGCCGCAGCAGGAACAGGTCGCGCACGCCCGCGAATTGCTCGCCTTGTATCGTCGCAACGAGGATTTGATCAGCATCGGCGCGTATCCGGCCGGCAGCAATTCCGCGATCGACGAAGCGATCCGGTTGCGCGAACCGATCAACCGTTTTCTGCGCCAGGCCGTTCACGAGGGCTTCAAGCTCGATCAAAGCTGGGGCGCGCTCACCGACTCTTTGATCGACAAGCCGACAACGACGGCTCCCAAGAAGATCGTTGAAACCCAACCACTAAAATCATCATGAAACCTTTCCACTTCAGCCTTCAGGCGGTGAGAACATTACGCCAACGACAGGAACAAATTTCCCTCGAAGCGTTTGGTCGCGCGGTGCAGGCCCGCACCGGCGCGTTGGAAAAACAAAACCGGAAGGAGCGCGACCTTCATCAGGCGTGGCGGCAGTTGGAGCACCTTCAAGTGAGCGGCGCGAACGTCCGTGATATCAACCAGGTCCGGGGACATTGCCAGGTTCTGCAGCAAGGACTTGCGCAGGCGCAACAGTTCACCGCCGCCGCCCAGCAGGTGGCCAATGAAGCGTGGGAAACGCTGAACGAATCAAGGCAGCAACTGGAGCTGGTGAGCAAGTTTTATGAACGGCGGCGCGATGAATATGAGCGCGAGCTGCGTCAGGAGGAACAGAAACAGCTGGACGAGATGGCCGGACGTCGCTGGCACTCGCGGGCGGTGATGGTGCCGAGCGAATCGACCTGGAACTGATCGTTGCCACATGAACAAATTGCTGAAATCTGACTGGCTGATTCCCATCGTGGGAACGTTGCTGTACCTCATCACCACGATGGTGCTGTTGAATCCCGCCAAGCTCCACATCCCGAAGCTTCACGGCAGTCAGGATGGCGACGGTGAGCCCGAGGAATACAATCCGCTGAAAAGCACTCCGTGGGATTTCAATACTCCGGAGATCGATCACATGATCATGGAATTGAAGGCGGAGAAGAAACGACTGGCCGGGCGCGAGAAGGAATTGAACGAAATGTCGGCGCGCATCCAGAACGAACGAACCGAGCTCCAGACGATCACTCAGGAGGTCAGCCAGCTGCAGTACGAGTTCAATCAAGTGGTCATCTACGTCAAGGAACAGGAGGTCGCCAACCAGAAGAAGCTCGCCAAGACGTATGCTTCGATGACGCCGGAAGACGCCGCCCTCATCATGAAACAGATGGACGACGGCCGCGTGGTCCGGTTGCTGATGTTCATGAATGAAGAGGAGACCGCCAAGATCTTGTCGACACTGGCGAAACCGGGCGCCGCCGATGCGAAGCGCGCCGCCTTGTTGTCCGAACGCCTCCGTCTCTCCGTTCAGGCTCCGGCGACGGGCAAGCCGCAGTCGTCGACCAAGAAACAGAAAAGCCCCGAGGAATCGCCGTTTAAGCAGTTGGTTCGATTGAATCACGACCAGAAGGAAACGAATTCCGATGATTTTGCCAAGATGGCCCGCAGTTACGCCGCGCTGCCGCCCGTGCAGGCGGTCAATATTTTAGAACAGCTTCAGGACGAACAGATGGCCAGCATTCTGGCCCACTTCACGGAGGACGAAATGGCCCCTATTTTGGTCGAGCTATCCAAGCCCGGTCACGGCGGGCCGCAACGTGCCGCCCGCGTCGCCGAGTTGGTGCTCACGCAACTCAACTCCTAATTCCCGATCCTGTCGTATGAACACATCCAATGCTGGTTCGCTGGGCGGAATGATTCCCCCGGCGACTGCCGAAACGGGCGTTTCGCCTGAAAGCCCGCTCCCCACCTCCAGAGAAACCGGGAACTTCGAAGAGCTGATCAAGCAGTCCATCGAGCCGGTTTCCTCACCACCGAAGGACGTAAAAATTCCGGTCGCAACCGTGGTGCCGGGTCGGGTCGGGAATCAATCTCCTACCGTTACTGCGGCTGAAATCAAGAAATCCGACGGCAAGACCGTCGAGGCGAAGGGCGCGCCGATGAATGTCGAATTGCCGCCGACGGCTGCGTCGTCCACCACGACGAAGTCTGCGGAGGTTGAGGTTTCGCTGCTCGAGCATTTTGTCATGCGTCCTCCATTTAGATGGAACCGAGTGCCGGTTGATGGCGGGGTTCCACTTCCTGTTGAAACGCCTGTTGAATCCAAAACAACAAGCGGCTCCGTCAAGGTGCCGCAGATTGAAGGCAAAACAGTTGTTGAGGGAGAAACAGATGGCGATTCCGACGTGGCACCCGATCTCGAATCTCCTGCGAAGCTCGTGGAAAAAATTCTGGCGGCGGGGCTGATTGTTTCGCCGGGGTCA
The DNA here is from genome assembly GCA_041689265.1 of Verrucomicrobiota bacterium. GTDB lineage: Bacteria > Verrucomicrobiota > Verrucomicrobiia > Limisphaerales > RI-55 > JBDNGP01. Next base: position 43,561 of record JBDNGP010000114.1, on the reverse strand, counting down.
ACATCGGTTACGGCTGAACCGACTGTGCCGCGCGGATCGGGCGTTGAGGAACGCGCGACGGAATCCGAAGAACCGGTGGTGTTGAGCCGGGAACAGCAAGCGAGTCAGGCATCGGCCAAACAGTTGCCGGTCGGTCAGTTGCCTGCCGAGGGCGAGCCCGTTCGTCAGCCTGTGCCGACGGAAAAGGCCGCCGCGCAAAGCCCGCAATTAAAAAGTGAATCCGCAGAGCAGGGGAAGGCGGACGCCGCGCCGACACGAAGGACGGTCCCTTCAACGGCAACGGCGGTCGCTGAAACGCGCCGTTTTGATTTCAGTCCGGACACGGATCGGCAGCGTGATCCGAATGTTACTTCGTTTCGCATGGAGTCACTCGCAGCGGCACGGTTTGCCGCTGCTGCCGGTCGGCAGTATCAGCTGGCGGATGTGGAATCCCTGATCCGTTCCCGGCGTCGCGACGACTCGTCTGAGACCGGTGGCATACGCGCTGCTCAGAGAGATATAACGATGAAAAACAGCGGCCAAGAGAACCAAATTGCCGGGATGCGGGTGCAGAATGTGCCGGGCTCCGGCAGGGACGGCAACGGCTCGCCGAACATCGTTGCCGGTGGTGGGGCGAGTTTGTCACGGACCGGAGAAGCCGTTCGGGAGACGGATAAACGCTTTGGAACCTCGGTTGGTGAGGTGGTCAGCATGGCGTTCGGTGGATTGCGGGGCGGGGCGGGCAGTCATTCAACTTCCGAGCTTCCGCCACTTTCGACTGGTTCGCTCAAGACGAGTGAACAACTCATCCTGTCGCTCACCCGCGAAGTCATGCAGTTCAAGAACTTCAAGTCGGACTCGATGGCGGTGGTGTTGAAGCCTGACAAGAACACTGAAATTTTTCTCCACCTCGCCATGCGCAACGGTGCGGTCGAAGTGCAGGCCCGGTTTGATCGCGGTGACTTTGCCGCGGTGAATTCACAGTGGGCGCAGTTGCAGCAGACCATGCAGCAGCAGGGAGTCAAACTCGGTTCACTCCAGGAATCGCTCGAACAACAGCTACCGAACCCGAAAGGCGATTTGTCGTGGGGCCATGGCAACAACCAGTCGCAGCGCGACGGCAACCTGTCGGATGAGAAATTCATTGAGGCGCTGGACGAGAAACTGATTTTTGGTTCCGGGAAGGAACCCGTGAAACGCCCCGATCGGACCCGCACCAGCGAGGTTCGTGGTTCACTGGAGGCTTGGGCTTAATTCAACGGAGATATCAAACATGCCAACTGACGCAATCAGCAGCAGCAGTGAACCACCCGAGTGGGCCCCGATCGAATCCGCCGGCACCAAAGCGCAGAGCCGGATGCCGGTGACCACGCTGGATCAGGACGATTTTTTCAAACTGCTCGTCGCCCAGATGACGACGCAGGATCCGATGAAACCGATGGAGGATATGCAGTTCTTTTCGCAGCTCTCGCAGTTCAGCGCGCTGGAACAGAACAAGGCGATGCAGGCCAACATGGCCGTGATGCAGGCCAACTCCATGCTGGGCAAGGAGGTCCAGGTCAAAGGCAAGGAAGGTGACCCGGTCACCGGTATCGTTTCCGATGTGGATCTTCTGGCAGGGACGCCAAAACTGATAGTAAACGGGGAGCGATTTGACTTGGATAGTGTCCAGTTCGTCAGATCCGCGCCCACCACCCAGAACCCTATACTCAATCCCCTACCATGATTCGTTCTCTTACCTCAGGCATCAGCGGCATGCAGCAGTTTCAACAACAGCTGGATGTCATCGGCAACAACATCGCCAACGTCAATACGACCGGCTACAAATCCGCCCGCGTTAATTATGAAGACGCCTTCAGTCAGACCGTCCAGGCTTCCAGTCCGGGAAACGGCACGATCAGTTCAACGTCCGGCATGCAGGTGGGCTCGGGCGTCGCGACGGCGTCCGTGCGAAACCAATTTACCCAGGGCGCGATTTCCACGACGGGTGTGCTGACCGATCTCGCCATTTCGGGCGAAGGATTCTTCATCGTTTCCGATCCGATCTCGGGAATAGATTTTGCGTCGCGCTCCGGCGATTTCCGGATCGACAGCGACGGTTTCCTGGTCACGAACAAGGGCTTCCTGGTCCAAGGATACGAGGACCCGTTGCTTTCCACTATTGGCGATCTTAAGATCGACATCGGAACGCCGACGCCTGCGCCAGCGCCGGGAGTCACGGTTGCCTCGTTTTCAATTAATCGTGAAGGAGTCATTTCCGTCCGTCTCACCGACAACAGCTCATACACCCGCGGGCAGGTGTTGCTGCAGAATTTCAGAGATCCCAGCGCTCTGATGAAAGAAGGCGGGAATCTATACTCAGGTCTGGAAAATGCCGGTCCGTTCGCCGCGACGCCGCTAAGCCCAGGGACGAACGGTCTCGGCCGGATCCAGTCCGGTGCCCTGGAGCTTTCGAATGTGGATCTCGCGGTAGAATTCTCCGGATTGATCACCACTCAGCGCGCGTTCCAGGCCAGTGCCCGGGTCATCTCCACAAGTGATGAAATTCTCCAGGAACTCGTGAACCTGAAACGTTAATCCACATTGAGCTGAACTGATATGGCCGAAGAAAAACCAGCGCACGAAGCGAAGAAGGACGAGCCGAAAGGCGGTGGCATCAAGGCGATGCTGCCCCTGATCCTGACGGTCGTTCTGATGCCCGTGATGGCGTTCGTGATGACGAATTTCGTCCTGCTTCCAAAAATTCAGAAAGCCATCGTCGCCAGCGCGACCACGACCGGCGAGGATTCGGAGCACGGCACGGAGGAGACCGGAGAGGACGCCCACGAACCCCCCGCAGCTGGACACGGTGAAGCGGATGGTGAAGCGCCGAAACCGGCCAAGGGTGCGAAGACGACCTACCAGCTGCCGAAACTCATCGTCAACGTGCGCGGAACCATGGGCACGCGGTTTCTGTTGGCGAGCTTCACGGTGGTCGGCAAAGGCCCTGAGTTCATCAAGTTATGCGAAAACAACGACGCCCAGATGCGCGATGTCGCGATGGGCGTGCTGGCCGGAAAAACTATTCAGGATCTGGAGAAGCCCGATTCGCGAAACATGATTCGCACGGAAATGATCTCCACCTTCAACACCGCGCTCGGGCAGCCGTCGGTGAACGAAATCTACATCACCGAATTCGCCATCCAGTAAGTACCGCCGCTCAGGATATGAAAGACAACACCCACCAACTACCAGGCAACGGAATACCGGTCCATCCAAGGATAGTCCGCTACGTGGTCGCGGCGTTCCTGTTCGCGTCATTAGTCCGAGTGTGTCTGGGTTCAGCCGATGGCGGTGGTTCCGATGGGGGCCCCCATTTTCTATCCGGCGGACCGGCGGCGAATCCGGCGGAACACTGACCGTTTCAACGAATCATGGACGATCCACAGAATCAGGAAAGCAGCGAAGTTCTCTCACAGTCCGAGATCGAGCGTCTGCTCGCGCAGGTTGAGGGGGACCGCCCGGCAGAAGCGCCGCGCGCCGAGGCGGGTGGCGGTGGTGCCTCGAAGTCCAAACCCCCGGTCGCCGTCCAGCCCTATGATTTCCGGCAGCCCTCGTTTCTATCGCCGAATGAGCTGCGCAAGGTGCGCCTGTTTCACGAGGGCTTCCTGCGTTCGCTCAGTTCGCGTTTCTCCCTTTTCCTGCGCATGGAGTTCAACGTGCAGCTCTCCAAGCTGCACACCCAGAGCTACGCCAAGTTCATCGAGGAGTTGCCGAGCCCGACCAGTCTCTCGCTGTTCAAGACCGAGCCGCTGCGTGGTGTGTGCCTGCTCAACATTCCGCCGCGCCTCGCGTTGACGCTGGTTGACCGGCTGCTCGGCGGCCCGGCGCATTCGGTGAACATCGACCGGGAGATGACCGACATCGAGCACGCGCTGCTGAACCAGACGGTGAACGTCATTTTGACCGAGTGGTGCAGTCATTGGGCGAAGGTCAAGGATCTGCGTCCCAAAATTCTCGGGCACGAATCGAACGCCCGTTTCCTCCAGAGCTCGCCGCATGACACCGTCATGATGGTGATCGGAGTGGAGACCCGCGTGGGAGACTGCCTGGAGGTCATGCAGTTCGCGTTTCCGTGTTACACCCTGGAACCGCTTGTCGGCGCGCTGAACACGATCATTGATCGCAACGAGGAGACGCCGCAGGCGGAGAAACTGCGCCGCCAGCGCCAGTGGAATCCGGCCCTCGGCAATGTCATGGTGCCGGTCACCGCCGAGTGGCAGAACCTGAGACTTTCCGCCCGCGATCTTTACCACCTGAAACCGGGCGACGTGCTTCCGCTGTCCGCGGAAGAGTCGAATAACGTCAAGGTGCGCCTCGCCAAGGTGAACCGCTTCAGCGCGCGCCTCGGTACCGCAGGATCAAGCCTGGCCGTGGAGCTGGTGAAACCTTTAAAGAACTAAACCTGTATGACTGAAACCGCCGAAATGACCGAGAAAGCCGCGCCCTCCGTGAACGCACCGGCCAATCTCGATATGCTGCTGGACGTGCCCGTCTCGCTGTCCGTCGAACTGGGGACCACCCAGCTCCCGATGAAGGAAGTGCTCGAACTGGGCGAAGGATCGGTCATCACGCTCGACAAGGAGGCTGATGCTCCTGTCGAATTGTATGTGAACAGCCGTCTCATCGCCCGCGGTGAAGTGGTTGTTGTTGAAGATCGCTTCGGCATCAAGATCACCGAGATCATCGACAAAGTCTGACCATGAAACGCCCAGCCTGCCTGCTGGCCATTCTTGCGTTCGGCCTGCTTCAACTTCACGCTGCTGATGCCGTCGCACCGGTGGCTGCCCCGCTCCCAAATACTGGTGCCGCGCTCATCCGCGTGATCGGTGCGTTGCTGCTCGTTTTCGCCATCCTGTTCGCCGGTGTGTGGGTGATGAAAAACTGGCAGCGCCTCACGATGAAAAAGGGGAACGGCCGCAAACTCCGCATGCTCGAAGCGCAGTCCCTCGGTGGACGCCAGGCCGTCTACGTCGTCGCCTACGAACAGCAACGGTTTCTCGTCGCCGCCTCGAACAGTGGGATTTCATTGTTGAGCCATTTGCCGGAGATGGACGCGGAGGCGGTGGAAGCTGACACGACCGGTGCCCCGACTTCATTCATGCAGGCCCTTCAATCCGTCGTCAACCGCCCGTCATGAAGGTCACCTCCATCCAGTCACAATTCGTTCTGCCGGACGAAGCGCCGTTGGTTCTTGCGACGCGGCCGGGTCTTGGACGTCGGCTGTCGAAACGATTCTGGCTGCCGCTGTTGATTTTCTGTCTGCTGGGATTCAGCGCCCACGCGCAGACGAGTTCTACTTCGATACTTCCGTTCAGCCTCAACCTCGGTGTTGAGAAGTCGAACAAGCCCGAGGATCTCGACATGGGGATCAAGATCCTCTTCATGATCACGCTGCTTTCGCTCGCGCCGTCGATCATCCTGTTGATGACCTGTTTCACTCGGATCGTGATCGTGCTGGCCTTTGTGAGGACGGCGTTGTCACTGCCGGGTTCGCCGTCGAACCAGATTATCGTGGGCCTCGCGCTGTTCATGACCTATTTCATCATGGCACCCACGTGGGACAAGATTAAGACCGAGGCGATTGATCCCTACACCAATCAGGAAATCACCAGCGACGAAGCCGTGACCGCTGCGACCGGACACATCCGGAAATTCATGCTGAACCAGGCGCGGGCAAAGGATGTGGAACTGTTTCTCTCGATGTCCGGTCTGGGCCGGATGGCACCCGAGGATCTTCCCCTGCGCGTGGTGATTCCCGGTTTCATCATCAGCGAGCTCCGGACCGCCTTCCAGATGGGCTTTCTGCTCTTCGTGCCTTTTATACTGATCGATCTCGTGGTGGCCACCGTGCTCATGAGCATGGGCATGATGATGATGCCGCCGATGGTGATTTCGCTGCCGCTGAAGATCCTGCTGTTCGTGCTGGTCGACGGCTGGGGACTGATCGTCCGCAGTCTGGTACAGAGTTTCAGCGTTGGTTAGAAACAAATTATGAACCCTGAATTTGCAGCTGAATTGTTGAAGAGCATGATCTTTCTGGCGATCATCTTGGCCGCGCCGTTTCTGCTTGCGGCGATGGCAATCGGTCTGAGCGTCGGCCTGTTTCAGGCGGTGACGTCGATCAACGAACAGACGCTGACCTTCGTGCCGAAGGCGCTTGGAATCACCGGGCTGATCGTGCTGCTGATGCCGTGGGCGCTCCGCAAGTTGGTGGAGTTCAGCACGTCGATCATCGAACGGATACCAGAGATGGTGAACTGATTTTCACGACGGCGAAGCCGTCAAAAATGGAATGTCGGCGTCCACGGACGGGCGCCGTTTTAGCAGGGATTGCAACCCATGGATTGAACCTCGACATCGCCAACTGGCTCTTTGTGTTCCTCCGCGTGACGGCGGTGGTGTCGGTGTTTCCCGTCTTCTCCGCGAAGAACTTCCCGGTGCGGGTGCGGGTCGCGCTCGGGGCGCTCGTCGCGTTTCTCATCACCCCCGGTCTGCCCGGTTTCGATCTCGAGGGATACCATTTCTGGGGAATCGTCGGCGTCATGCTCAAGGAGCTGATCACCGGGCTCATCATCGGGTTTGTGGCGCGCATGGTTTTTCTGATGCTCGACATGGCGGGAAACATGATCGCCACGGACGTCGGCCTGAACATGGCCTCCGACGTGAACCCGTTCAGCGGCGTCCGCACCGAAGTGCCCGGCATGATCCTCTTCTATCTCGGCGCGATGTTGTTCCTGAATCTCGATCTGCACCACCATGTGCTGATTGCACTGGAGCAGGGTTACACCGTCCTGCCGGTGGGGCGGGGGATGATGAGTGAAGCCGTGATGGGGGATTTGCTCACCCGCACGAGCCAGATCTTCGCGGTGGCGCTCCAGATGACCGCGCCGATGATGGCGGTGTCGTTCATCGTCATGCTCGTGTTCGCCCTGCTGGGCCGTGCGGTCTCACAGATCAATTCGTTCTTTGAAAGCTTCGCCTTCCGCGTGCTCTCCGGGTTGGCGGTGTTCGGTCTGACGATGAACCTGATGGCGCTTCACATTATCAATTTTCTTCAGCGCCTGCCGGATGACATGCTGGAGATCTGCCGGTTGCTCGGTGCCTGACGCAAGAATGTTATGAGCGAACAAGGAGGCGAAAAGACCGAGGAAGCAACACAGAAAAAGCTGGAAGACGCCCAGAAGAAAGGCCAGATCCCGCGCAGCCAGGAGGTACAGACGCTGTTCGTGCTCATTGCGGGAACTCTGGCGCTTTCGTTCACCGCCAGCGGGATATGGGCGGCGCTGGGGGGCGCGCAGTATGTCATTCTCAGCAATCTCCATGACATCCCGGTGACCATGGATTCCATCCCTCGATATCTGATGATCGGCGCGCAGGAGCTGATCAGCATCGTCGCACCGGTCTCGTTTTCGATCATGATCGCCGGCCTGCTAGCCGGCGGCATCCAGAGCCGGTTTCAGACGGCGCCGGAGGCCCTGGAGCCGAATCTCGACAAGCTGAATCCGGTCAACGGCTTCAAGAAGGTGTTCTCGATCAAGAGCGCTGCACCGGCGGCGCTGGCATTTGTGAAGCTCGCGGTGATCGTTTCGCTCGCCTACGGCGTGGTGGTCGACATCATCAAGGACCCAATTTTCTTTTCTATCGTGCATCCGGCAAGAATTGCCGAATTCCTTGCGGCCTCCGCGCTAAAACTCATGTTCCGTATCGTGCTGGTCATGATTCTGATTGCGGGAGCGGACTATGTTTACCAGTTTTGGCGACATCGTGAAGACCTGAAGATGACCAAGCAGGAGGTCAAGGATGAGAGCAAGAACTCAGAGGGTGATCCGCAGCAGAAGGCCCGGCAACGGCGCCGGAGAAACAGCGCGTCCCAGCGTAAAATGCTCGCAGAAGTGCCGCATGCGGACGTGATTATTACGAATCCGACCCACCTCGCCGTTGCACTTCGTTACGACCGCAACAGCATGAAGGCCCCGAAAATTGTCGCCAAAGGAGCCAGAAAGTTTGCCCTGAAGATCCGTGAACTCGCGGCTCAACACCAAGTGCCGATCATGGAAAACAAGCCACTCGCCCGCGCGATGTACAAGCACGGACGGGTCGGTGGCGAGGTACCTGCTCAGCTGTATGCCGCCGTCGCTGAAGTACTCGCATATGTCTATCGCATCAACCGGTATAAATACTGGCGACAGGGAAATGACACCACGGGCGCCCGGCGATAACCGGCGACGAAAACAACGGCTCATAAGATGGCCAGCAAAAATACAGGACTGAAAAAGTTTCTCGGCCAGGGCGATCTCTGGCTGGTGTTTGGGCTGTTCGGGACCATCTTGCTGTTGATCTTCCCCGCGTCGCCCTTCCTGCTCGACGGCCTGCTCGCGGGCAGCATCGCGATGTCATTGTTGACGTTGCTGGTCATTCTCTACCTCAAGGAACCCTCCGATTTCACCGCCTTCCCGACGTTGCTGCTGGTCATCACCCTGTTCCGGCTCGCGCTCAACGTCGCCTCCACACGACTGATCCTGCTCGACGGTTACGCCGGTCAGATCATCGAGGCGTTCGGCAGTTTTGTGGTGCGGGGAAATTATGTCGTCGGCTTGGTCGTTTTTCTGATCCTCGTCCTGATCAACTTTGTGGTGATCACCAAGGGCGCGGGACGTATTGCAGAAGTCGCCGCTCGTTTCACGTTGGACGCGATGCCCGGCAAGCAGATGGCCATCGATGCCGAACTGAATGCCGGCGTCATTAACGAAGTAGAAGCCCGTGCCCGCCGGCAAAAAGTCGAGCAGGAGGCGGACTTCTATGGCGCGATGGACGGTGCGAGTAAGTTCGTCCGTGGTGACGCGATCGCAGCGATTCTCATTACGCTGGTTAACATCGTCGGCGGATTCGCGATAGGCATTGCGCAGCGCGGCATGACCGTCGGCGATTCGCTGAGCCTTTACACACTGCTTTCGATTGGTGACGGACTGGTTTCCCAGATTCCGGCGCTGATCACGTCCGTTGCCTCCGGTATCCTCGTCACCCGCGCCGCCGCGAAAAACGATCTTGGTCAGGAACTCGCCAAACAACTTTTGTTCTACCCCCGCGCGCTCAACGTGCTGGTCGTCATGTTGCTCGTCATGGCGTTTCTCCCCGGTCTGCCGATGATGCCGTTCCTGATGCTCGCGGCGATCACGTTCGGGGTGAACCGGGTGTTGAAATCGCAGCGTCCGGCCCTGGTTGGCTCCGCGAACGCGACAGCTGGTGCCGACGGTGCGGAATCCAACTCTGCCGACGGGACCACGGTCAAGACGGCTGATGCAGGTCAATCCGCCCCGGACAAACTGGAAAATTTGCTTTCGCTCGACACGCTTCAGATCGAGCTCGGCTACGGACTCGTCAGCCTAGCGGACAAGAAGAAGGGTGGCGATCTGTTGGAACGCATCACCGGCATTCGCAAGACGTTCGCGCAGGAAATGGGCATGATTGTTCCGCCAGTTCGCCTACGGGACAATCTCCAGCTTGGTGCGAACGAATATCGTTTTCAGCTGAAGGGAAACTGCATCGCCAAAGGTGAAATCATGCCGGGCTACTGGCTCGCGATGAACGCCACCGAAAGCAAGACCGTGCTCCGGGGCGTGCCGACCACCGAGCCGGTGTTTCAATTGCCCGCGACGTGGATCATCGATGCCGAGCGCCGGAACGCGGAAGGCAGCGGGTTCACCGTGGTCGACGCGGCGGCCGTGCTCGTCACACATCTCAGCGAATCGGTGAAGCGCAACGCCCATGAAATTCTCACGCGTCAGGACGTGCAGACGTTGCTTGATAATCTGAAGACGACGCATCCGACAGTGGTGAACGAACTGATTCCGAGCCTGCTGTCGGTCGGTCAGGTACAGCGCATTTTGCAAAACCTGTTGTGCGAAGGCGTCTCGATCCGGAACCTCGCCGGAGTGCTGGAAAAAGTCAGCGACTACGCCGGTTCAACCAAAAATCCCGATGAACTTTCCGAACACGCCCGCCGCGTGCTCGGTGCCCAGATCACCCGTCCGTATCAGCAGGACAACGGCGCGATCAATGCCATCACGCTCGATCCGAAGCTCGAACAGGCGCTCAGTCAGGGCGTCCGCCAAAACGCGAACGAACTCGCGTTGACGATGGAGCCGAGACTGGCGCGTCATCTGATCGAGAAGCTTTCGAGCCTGATTCAGCAGATGATTTCGAAAGGCCTGCCGCCGGTCGTGCTGTGTTCACCTCATCTGCGACTTGGTTTCCGCCGGTTCTTTGAATCCAGTTTCAGCGATCTGGCCGTGCTGAGTTATAACGAGATTCCGAACCGCGTGGAAATCCAGAACTCCGGGATGGTCAACTCAATCGACTAGAAAGTTTAAGTCATGAAAGTATTTCAATTCATCGCCGAGAGCGCCCCGGAAGCCGTGCAACAAATTCGGCGACAGCTCGGCCCCCACGCCGTCGTGTTGAACGTTCGCAAGCTGCCGGCCAGCGGCATTTCGCGCCTCTGGTCCAAGTCACGGATCGAAGTGCTCGCCGGAATCAAGGGCGAGGAAAACCAACTCGCAAACGAACCCATCATGTCGGGCCGACTCGACACATTTGACGAACCGGTCGTGGGTTCCCCGGTCCAACCTTCGGACTCCGTCGCGACCGGATCTCCCCGCGCGGACGATGTGTTGAAAACCCCGCCCGCACCGGAGGAAAAGAAATCCTCGCTGATGAACGGCGCGGATCTGTTTCATCAACAGGTTGAGCGGTCCGTCGCTGAACCGATCAGGATGGAGCACGGCATGGGACAGGGGTGGCAGCTTGAATCGATGTTGCTTAACATGGGGCTCGCACCGGTGCACGCGCACCGGGTGGTGGACCGGTTGCGCGCGCGGCACGGTTCAAGTCCTGGCAGTCTGCGCGATGAAATTTCACAGGCGTGCGCGTTGCTGGCTGATTTGTGGGAGGAGAAACCGTTCAGCAATCAGTCTTCGAGCGTGCATGTTTTTGTCGGCCCTGCGGGTTCGGGCAAGACCACCGCGCTCTGCAAGTGGCTGACCCAGGCGACGCTGTTGGCCGGTCATTCCGCGCAAGTCTGGCGGCTGGACGGGGCGACGGCGAACACGGCGGAATCACTGAGCGTGTACGGTGAAATTCTCGGCGTGCCGGTGGCGCGTTCGCTATCATTTGAGGACAAACCTCCGGCCGATGTCGCGTTCATCGATCTTCCGGGCGTCGATTGGAAGGACGCCTCCGCCGTGCGCGATCTCGCCGTGCGGTTGACGGAGCTTCCGTCGGCGCAGGTGCATCTCGTGCTGAATGCCGCTTATGAATCTTCCATTTTGGTGGCCCAGGCGAAGGCGTTCATGTGCCTGCCGATTCAGGATATTGTCCTGACGCACCTCGATGAGGAACTCCGCTGGGGCAAGCTCTGGAATCTGGTGCTCGGAACGAATTACAGGATCGGCTGGTTGAGTGCCGGGCAAAATATTCCGGGTATCTTCAAGCCCGCTTCAGCGGGAGAAGTTCTTGCCCGTCAATTTTCTATGAATCGCTGAATTTTTTAGGAAAATCAGCTATTTAGTCGAGTGGCAGCTCTTCTGCTAATCCTTTCTCGAACGACTCTTTGACCATGAAAATGCTAATGATTCTAGGTGGACTGTTGGGGTTCGGAATCGGCATTTCCCTTGGACTGGCCCGGCAAAGCGACTGGGCATCGATGCTTTGGCGAAGCGCCCTCGCGGCGTACGGTGCCGGACTGTTGATGCGCTGGTGGGGTGGTGTCTGGATGCGCAGTCTGAAGGAAGTTGGAGAGGAGCGACTGGCGGCAGCGATCGAAATGCGGGCCGCTGCGGAACGAGTACGTAAATCCAAATCCTAATCAATGAAAGCCACGGCCGAACTACAACAATCAGACACGACGTTCGTCAAACAGGAGCGGGTGCCCACTCGCGAGGAACTGTGGAAACAATACGCTCGCACCAAGCCCGGCAGTAAAACTGAGGATCAACTCGTCGAGCAATACCTGCCGCTGGTGAAGACCATCGTCGGCCGGCTCGCCATGACGCTTCCGTCGCACGTGGACATCGAGGATCTCTACAGCGCCGGCCTCGTCGGACTGCTCAACGCGATGCGCAACTTTGATCCGAAGAACGGGTCGAGCTTCGAAACCTACGCCCGCCTTCGAATCCGCGGATCGGTGTTTGATGAATTGCGTCGCATGGACTGGGTGCCTCGTTCCGTTCACGACAAGGCGCGCAAAATCCAGAAGGCCATGCAAAATTTGGAACAGGCCAATAGCCGCACGCCGACCGACGGGGAGATGGCCGAACAACTAAATCTGTCCTTTGATGAATATCAACAATGGATGAAGGCTGTCCGTCCCGCTACCTACATCTGTCTCGACGCCGCCGCCAGCACCGACGGTGACGACGGTCCGTCGCAGTACGAGTGCGTTGCTGATCCCGACTACGAGGACGTGGTGGAACAGACGTCCCGCCGCGAAATGACCAAGCTGATCGCCGACCGGTTGGAGCAGCTGCCGGAAATGCAGCGCAAGGTGCTCGCGCTCTATTATTTTGAAGATTTGCGTCTCCGTGAGATCGCCGAGGCCTTCGGGCTGACAGAGTCCCGGATCTGCCAGATTCACGCCCAGGCCATTCTTTCCATCAAGTCGTACCTTAACCGTTACGACGTTCCGTTCGCCGGATAACCCTTCGGAGTCAGAAACCATTTAGTTATTATGTTGGTCATTATTGGATCCATCATCGTCCTCGGGTCAGTGCTCGGTGGCTTTATGTATGCCGGTGGGTCCCCGGTGGCTTTCCTGCATCTCTCAGAATATATCGTCATCTGCGGCGCGGCCCTGGGCGCCCTGATCATCATGGCGCCAAAAAAGGTGCTGATCGACATGGTCAAGTTGACGATCATGTGCGTCAAGGGCGCGCCCTACGGCAAGGTCGCCTACGAGGAACTTCTCAAGGCGTTGTACGAACTATTCATGCTCGGCCGGCGCAACGGAATGATCGCGTTGGAAGAACACGTGATGAACCCTCTGACCAGCAGCATTTTCGCGAAATATCCCACCTTCATCGCCAACCATCACGCGGTTGAATTCCTGTGCGGCGGTCTGCGCCCGATCATCGATGGCAAGATCAAACCCGACCAGTTGAAGATGCTTCTCGATACGGAACTGAACACGATCGAGCACGAATCCCACGCGCCGATCGACGTGATGACGCGCACGGCGGATGCGATGCCGGGATTCGGAATTGTGGCGGCGGTGCTGGGTATCATTCTTACGATGGCGGCGATCAGCGGTCCGCCGGAAGAGATCGGGCACAAGGTTGCCGCCGCGCTGGTCGGAACGTTCCTGGGAATTTTGATCTCCTACGGATTTCTCAACCCGCTCGCGGTGAACATGAACTTTGTATCCCACGCGGAGCATGCCTACAACCGGTGCATCGCCAATTCGGTGATTGGATTTGCAAACGGCATGGCGCCGATCATGGCCGTCGAAGTGGCGCGTCGCGGTCTGCCCACGGACGTGAAGCCCAACGCCGACGAGCTGGAAGCGATGCTCAAATCTCTGAACTCGAAGTAACCGCGCGAACACTCCCGCCATGAGCCATCATTCCATCGTCAGTCTTGAGCTGGTTTGCCGGCTTGGCGCGATTCTCATGACGGCCGCGACGGCGCTCGTTTCCGGCGGGGACAGGTTTAATTTTAACAAGGGGCAAAACTGATGGCCGGAGGAGGAGGAGCCTGGAAAGTGGCCTACGCCGACTTCGTCACCGCGATGATGGCGCTGTTTCTGGTGCTCTGGCTGACCGCCCAAAGTCCACAGGTGAAGCAGGCGGTTGCGCGTTCTTTTACCAACCCGTTCGAAAGTCCCGATCCGCCGCGAACCGGCATGCTGGACCAGTCGGCGGATTCCGTGGACGCTTCGGCCAAGAACGGGGAACACTCGCCTTCGGCGGTCGTGGAGTTGAACGTGTTGAAACGGTTGAGCCAGCAAATTCTTGAAGCCTTGCATTCCAACAACAGCGAGGACCTCTCTTCCGTCGTGCAGATGCGCATCGAAGATCACAACCTGCGCATCAATGTTTTTGACCGCCCGAACAAGCCGACCTTTGAACCCGGCACCACCGAGCTGACCAAGTTTGGAAAGTTCGTTTTCACGACGCTCTCGTGGCAGGTGACCCACTACCCCCAGGCGTTGCTGGTCGATCTGGAAGGCCACACCGGCGCGCGCGAGACGGTGCATGCCGTTAAAAACGACAGGTGGGATCTTTCGCTTGATCGCGCCAACGCGGTCCGGCGTTTGATGATGGGTTTGAACGTGCCGTCCGGACGTTTTCGCAATGTCAGCGGGTACGGTGATTCCCAGCCGATGAACAGGCTGAACCCCGACGACAGCGCGAACCGCCGGGTGAGTTTGATCCTGAAAATCAAGTCACAAGGGAGCCGATGACAACACCAATTTTTCATAAGGAGCCGGCGTAATGGCCGGAGGAGGAGGAGCCTGGAAGGTGGCCTACGCCGACTTCGTCACCGCGATGATGGCGCTGTTCCTCGTACTCTGGCTCGTGTCACAGGACATTTCCGTGCGGGTCGCCGTGGAGCGCGCGTTTCGTTCCCAGTTTGTGACGACAGCGACCGGTACCAGCTCGCTCATCCAACGGAACGACAACCCTTCGATGGATTCCGTGGGCAACTCGAACAATTCCGCTTCGCCGATGGAAGCCAGCGTTCTCCGGAGGGTGATGGACCAGCTTCAATCGTTGAACATGCCGACCGATGGTGAGAGCCGTCCCGTTCAATTGCGCGTCACATCCGAAGGTCTGGAAGTCAGCGTGTTCGACCGGGCGAAACGGCCGCTCTTCGTGGGCACAACTGACAAGCTGACGATGTACGGCCGATGGGTTTTCTCCACGCTGGCGTGGCCAATCGCGGAGAACCCGGAATCAAAGATCGAGATCGGAGGCCATTCCGAGTCTGGACAGAAGTCCGATTCCGCGCATCAATCCGTCTGGGACCTGTCCGCCGACCGTGCGAAAACCGTCCGGCACATTCTGATGAACTACGGCGTCCACGAAGAACAGATCCGCAAGGTGAGCGGCTATGGTGATCTCCAGCCTTTGAACGCCGACAAACCGGACGATCCCGAAAACCGCCGCGTCACCGTGCTGTTCCGCATGCAGAACCCGATGGACGCCGTTTCGTAATTTATGAATCCACGATTTACGCCCCTGTTGAAAACGTCCGCTGAATCCGGCGGACAGAAACAGTCCTTCAAGCTCAAGATTCTGCCGTCAGAGGAGGTCACGACACCGTTCCAGACGCTTGCCAGTGCGATCAGTTCCTCGAACGCCGGAAAAGGACGCAACGCTCGTGACCACCAGGATGATCACGAACACGAGCCGAAGATCGACCTGAAGCGCGACGGCGAGAAGATCACACGCCTCACCGTCACCTGCGGCTGCGGCAGCGTGATGGAGATAGAGTGCGAATACCCGGGTTAAGCCAGGTTTCTGCGGACGGAAGAGGAACAAACGGCGGGAACGATGTGATCCTCCGGGAGTGTGTTTTCCTCACTCGGACCGATCCGCAGCCGCCGAAAGGTGAATCCCTTTCGCGGGGGAACGTGGCTAGGTGAATTCTACGTTTCCCTCTCTATCCCATCAGCGGCCTCCTGTTCAAAAAGGAATCGTTGGCTCGGAGGATTCCCGGAACAGCGTTGCCCGAACGTCACCGAAGCAGCCTTGCCCGGGGTCTGGATGGTTTCGCCGCGTTCCGCGTTCGTTGGGCGAGTTGGTCCAGTTCCGCAAGCTTGAGCCGGATGCATAAAATGTAGGGGGGCTCGCCCTCGGTCCAATGCCCGTAGGTCGTCGTGACGATGGTGTCGTCTGGCAACACTTCCACCCCCGGATACGCGCAATCGTAGTCCTTCGTGTTATCCTTCAATCGGACGACATACTGGCCGGACGCACCGCTCATCAAATCCTCGTAAGTGCCGACCCAGGCGATCCAGTCCCCGTCGTACCGTGCAGACTTGCCTTCGGGTGACCGGCTTCTGAACGAGATGAACAATCGCCCGTCTGCCAGATACTTTCCAGTGTGTCGATCGCCGTTGAGTGTATCTGGCAACTCGCGCGGTTCAGTCCATGTCATCCCTTCGTCGTCGGAAAAAATGATGTGAGAATTTTTCGTGCGACGGTTCTCGCGCAGGAGAACGGCCATCTGCTTTCCATCGGGTGAACGAATAAAGCCCGGTTCGCACAAATGAACCTCACTGGACTGTTGAATCACCTCCGGGAACGACCAGGTGAGTCCGCCGTCGGTGGACAACGTCTTGAATAGTTTGAACTCGACCGGTTTCTTTTGTTCGTTGTTCGCTGAGAAGAAACGCCCGTCATCGTGAAACACCGCGAGATAATGGCCGGCACCCGTTTGGACCGGTTCAGTGAAACCCATCACGACGATTCCACCCCAGTCACCGGCGGGGTTCAATTCGGTCCACATACCGCCGCCGTCCTCACTCACGGCCAGTCGTGCCGGGTACAGACCGGACCACATGATGATTCGCTTCCGGCCTTCGGCATCCACCACGCGGTGCAACGTCGGAACCTCCCTGCTGGTCGCCCAGCTGTCAGGAGTTGGCAACCGGTCGCTCCACGTCAATCCACCGTCAGTGCTTCGCTTGTAAACGATGCCGCCCTTGCCGTGGCCTTTGGGGTAGACGACGAGAATCGTTTTGCCGTCTTCGAGAAGCACAGTGGTCGGGTGCCCGAGGTATTGGCCCGGCTCGCGATCGACGACTACCTGGCGCTGGGTTTGGTCGTTCAAATCGATAAACTGGGTCGCCGCACGGGCCGGGATGGTCATCAATAGCAATATGCAACAACAGCCAATCCGGCGAACGCATGAGGGAATCATTTGGGGACACTGATTCCGTCATCCCGGTTTTTCCAGAAAGATTTTCCCGAAGCGGTGCGTTCAAAATCGAGCTGGCTGCACGAGCACAGGCACCGGGTTTTTTTCAGCCACCGCCCGCGACGAAAACTCAAACGGTCACCGGCACCGAACTCGGTTTGCGCACGCCCATGAGCGTCTTGAGCAGCCCGATCTCGCGGTCGGTCGGTGGGCGTGGCCGCTCCCGATGGATTGGGATGGGGATGGCGATGCCGTGCTTTCCATTTCCACGCGCACGATTCTCGATTCTGCGGCGCAGACCGGTCTCGGCGTGAGCGCGATTTCGTGATGGGAAGTCGCCAAGCTCGTCGAGCGCGGACGGGTTGGAATGCGTGCCGTCGATGCTACGTCGTAGCGCAGACTGGCAGTCTGCCGTATCGCAGGTTGGCAACCTTTGCGGGCCCGCGGCGGCTCCGGAGCGTCGGTGTTTTCCCGGCATCTGCCGACTGCCAGTCGGCGACACGGCAGACAGACTGTCTGTGCTACATTCCCGGCGGCGCGCGCGGATCGATGCGCCACCGCAACCGACGGGACGAAACGGGGGGCTTGTCAGCATCGCGCAACCCGCTATCGTCAAACGCATCACGGGAAATCCGGAACAACGCTTCCCATGTCAGGTCCGACCGAGTTTGGCTAAATATTTACTGTTAAATGCCAGTGCGCGCCTCCCATGAGTGACGATTATCCAGACAAAGACTTTCCGTGGAGTTTTTATTTTAACGGCAAGATCATGCCCAAGTGGGGGGGCGTGCTGGGGCATGGCGCGGGTTGCGAGTTTTCTTCAGTCAGAGTGGGACGCAGAGGATCTCACACATCGAGATATTTACATCATTTATTGCCAGATTGACCATGTTGGCATAGTCGAGAGCGCCGACCCCGGAGTTTTCATCTATGCTATGCAGGAGGTGCTTCACATTCTCCTCAGCCAGCGTGCCTCCATTCTGGCCAGTCTGAACGAGAAGTCTCCCGAGGTATATTTCGGTTTGCTTGAGGTCGCATTTCAGATGCGAGAGCTTGCAGATCAGCGTCGCTGCGCCTTGTGGACTTCCGGCTACGAGATGGACAGAATGTGGTTGGTTGAGGTCATGCGGCGTTGTCAGTTGCCTCCCGATTCACCCGAGTTCAAACTACCGCCTCATATTCAGCACCTGCGGAGCGCTGTGCAGTTTGAGCGCAATGCGCAGGTTCGACGGCTTCACCAGTTGGCGCAGTCGGGGGAGTTCGACAAGGACACAAGAAAGAGATTGCATGAGATACGTGCCACCTAACAACCATGTGCTGTAGCTGGCGGAAAGATGATTTCTCTGTTTGGTTTCATCTTTGAATGATGGGACTATCAGCGGCATGAACCCGGTCAAGTTTCTTCTGGCTGTCGCGCTGTTTGCTTCCGTGTCCGCGCCGGCCCAGAATTTCAAACGCGTCCAGTTCAACAACCCCGGTCTGGTCACGGATCTCGCCGTCGGCCTGTGGGCGTGGCCGCTGCCGATGGATTGGGATGGTGACGGTGATCTGGACCTGGTGGTGTCGTGCCCGGACGTGCCGTTCAATGGTACTTGGTTCTTCGAGAATCCGGGAGGCGATGTGAAATTCCCCGTGTTCAAACCGGGCGTGAAAATCGGCGCGGGAATGAAGAACGTGCAGGTGTCCCACGTGGACGGCGTGCCCCACGTCCTTGATTCGTCGCGTGAGTTTGTCGGCTTCCTCGGAAAGGAATTTTTGAAAACCAAGGCGGTTCATCCCACCGACCGGATTCACGACAGCAAGGGCAATCAACGGTTCAATGTCTGGAGCTACGTCGACTACGATGGGGACGGATTGACGGACATCATGGTGGGTGCGGATGACTGGGGTTATTTCGGTTGGGACGATGGGTACGATGCGAGCGGAAAGTGGAAACGCGGACCGTTGCATGGATTGGTTTACATCCTTCGCAACGCGGGAACCAATGACGTGCCGAGCTATGAAGAACCGTTTTGCGTTCAGGCTGGTGGTGAGAATATCAATGTTTACGGCAACCCGATGCCGAACCTGGCGGACTTCGATGGCGACGGAGATCTGGATCTGATTTGCGGTGAGTTTCTGGACGGCTTCACGTGGTTTGAGAACACTGGTTCAAGGGCCAAGCCGATCTACGCCACTGGGCGTCGGTTGGTGAACGGTACGGATCCGATTCACATGCACGTGCAGATGATCACGCCCACGGCCATCGACTGGGATCACGACGGCGATGTGGACATCGTTTGCGGAGACGAAGACGGGCGTGTTGCGTTGATTGAGAACACCGGTGAAGTCCGTGACCGGATACCGGTTTTCAATGTGCCGAAGTATTTTCAACAGGAGTCCGCTGACTTGAAATGTGGCGCGCTGGTGACGCCGGTCAGTTTCGATTGGGATGGCGACGGTGACGAGGATTTGATCTGTGGTAACACGGCGGGCGATATCGGTTTCATAGAGAATCTTGACGGCGGCAATCCACCGAAATGGGCGCGGCCCGTTCTGCTCAAAGGGGCAGGCGAACCCATCCGCATCCAGGCTGGTGAGAATGGATCGATTCAAGGACCCGCCGAGGCGAAGTGGGGTTACACCACGTTGAACGTTGCGGATTGGGATCACGACGGGCTCCCGGATCTGGTGGTGAATTCGATCTGGGGCCGGGTGATCTGGTATCGCAATGTGGGAACCAGAAACTCGCCGGAGCTTTCGTCCGCCGAGTCGGTCAAAGTTGAGTGGGTGGGCGAGCCGCCAAAACCGTCGTGGACCTGGTGGCAACCGGCCGCCAGCGAACTCGCAACCCAGTGGCGCACCACGCCGGTGGTGGTCGATTGGGATGAGGACGGAATCAACGATCTGGTGATGCTGGATCACGAAGGCTATCTTGCCTTCTTCCGCCGCGCGCGACGCGGTGATGAACTGGTCCTGCTTCCGGGGCAACGGATTTTTCTTGGCGGCGACTTTGATTCCCGCGGCGTTTCAAAAAACGGAACTGAAATGGGTCCGTTGCGATTGAACAACGGATCGAATGGCGGCAGCGGGCGGAGAAAATTTTGTATCGTTGATTGGGATGGGGATGGTCTCCGGGATCTGCTGGTGAACTCGGTGAGTGTTAATTTTTTAAAGAACACGGGCACGACGGATGGCGTCACCACATTTCAAGACAGGGGCCCGGTTAATTCACAGAAGCTTGCCGGCCACACGACGAGCCCGACGGCCGTTGATTGGAACCAGGATGAAACGCCGGATCTTTTGATTGGCGCTGAGGACGGCCGGTTCTATTATCTCGCGAATCCAAAGTCGTTCAAGAACTAGAATTTCAACCGTGCTTCAACATCAAATCCAGACCCTGCCTCAGCCATGAAAACACTCTGTGCAATCTTCCTCGCGTTGACGGCGGCGACCACCGTCGACGCAGCACAGCCCAACATCGTAATGGTCATCACCGACGACCAGGGTTATGGCGACCTCGGTAGCACGGGGAATCCGATCGTCAAGACGCCGCACATCGATGCGTTGGCGGCGGAGTCGTCGTCGCTGAAAGACTATCACGTGGCGCCAACCTGCTCACCGACACGGGCTGCGTTGCTGACCGGGCATTGGACCAATCGCACCGGTGTCTGGCACACGATCTCTGGTCGATCGATGCTGCGCGAGAACGAGGTCACACTTGCTCAAATGTTGAAGGACAACGGTTACGTGACCGGCATGTTCGGCAAATGGCATCTCGGTGACAACTATCCGTATCGGCCGGAGGACCGTGGGTTCGAGGAAGTCTATCGGCACGGCGGCGGCGGGGTCGGGCAGACACCGGATGTCTGGGACAACGCCTACTTCGATGGAGCCTATTTTCACAACGGAAAGATCGAACCGGCGAAAGGTTTTTGCACGGACGTCTTCTTCGAACAGGGCGAGAGATTCATTCGTGAATGTGTCGAAGAGAAGAAACCGTTCTTTGCCTACATTTCGCTCAACGCGCCGCACGGTCCGCTGCACGCGCCGCAAAACTACATGGACATGTATGCGGATCAACCGAAGGACATCCAGGCGTTCTACGGGATGATCTCGAACATCGACGACAACGTTGGTGAGCTTCGCGCGATGTTAAAACGGCTTGGCATCTACGAAAATACGATCTTCATTTTCACCACGGACAACGGCACGGCGAGTGGTGAGAAAGTTTACAACGCCGGCATGCGCGGGAAGAAAGGGAGTCCTTATGACGGCGGGCACCGCGTGCCTTTCTTTGTTCACTGGCCGGTTGCTGGTTGGAACAAGCAGCACGTTGTGGCCGAGCTGACTCACGCCATTGATATTGTCCCGACGCTGCTGGACATGACGGGATCGACGAAGCCGGACTCGGTCAAGTTCGATGGTGTGTCCATCAAGAATCTACTGGACCCGGCGGTTGATGTTCAGTGGCCCGATCGATTCATCATCACCGATTCGCAACGCGTGGTGGACCCAATCAAATGGCGACAGTCGGCGGTGATGTCGCAGCGGTGGCGGTTGATCAACGGCAAGGAACTTTACGACATCAAGCCGGACCCAGGTCAGGCAAGCGACGTGGCACAAAAACATCCCGAGCAGGTCGCGAAGATGCGCGAATTTTACGACACATGGTGGGCGGAGCTGGAGCCGACGTTTTCACAGACCCCCGAGATTTATCTTGGGCACCCCGATCATCCGGTCGTGAACATGACGGCCCACGATTGGATCGGGGCGAGCGGCACGCCGTGGCATCAGGGGTTGATCCGTAACGCCTACCCGTTCAAACTTGGGGAACAACGCGATCCGGACAAGGGCACGAAACTTGTGCACGATGGTTACTGGGCGGTGAAGGTTTTAGCGGATGGCGATTACCAGTTTTCCGTGCGTCGCTGGCCGGCCGAGGCGGATCAGCCGATTACGGCTTCGCTGGCTCCTGGTGCGGATGTTCCCGGAGCGACGATTGCGTATCGCGCGGCGGAAGGAAAATCCTTGCCGGCCACCAGGGGCACCCTCCGGATCGACGGACGCATTGTCGGATCCAAACCTGTACCCGCGACCGACACGGAGGTCATGTTCACTGCCGCATTGAGCAAGGGATCACACCAGATTTCACCGGTGTTTGATACGCCATATGGGGAAGTCGGGGCCTACTACACAATCGTTACCGCGGGCGATCACGAATAGAACGATTAGCGATCCGGAACTGTTCACTCCATACCGGCCATGTCGCGGCAGCGAGAGGGCCCGAACAGGCGCCGGATTCCGGACCTCGTGTTTGTTCGATCGGGTGCATCCGCTCTGGTTGTCTGCGATGAATTCATGCCGTTATGTTTCGATTGCCATAGTGAAACAGGATTCGCTAGATTTTCCACCGCCCGCGTGGTGTGCGTCCATGACTGGTTGGTGCCTGAACGGTTGATCGAATGCGATTCGTTATGCCGATTGATTACCATATTATTGAGAGTAAGAAACTGGTCCTGGCGAATGGCTCTGGCCAGGTGACCGATGCTGACGTTCTCAGGTGCCTTGAGCAGCTGGCCGCTGACAAACGATATGCTGCGCCCATGAAGAAATTTGTCGATTACAGCGGCATCGATGGTTTGAATATTTCTCCGGCTGAGGCCGGGGAAATCGCCTAAAAAAAGCAGCTGTTCCGCACGGTGTTTCACGACGAGAGGTGTGCTTTCGTGTCACCTGGCGATGTTACCTACGGTTTGTCGCGCGTGCATCAGGCGCTGGTGGACAGCGCTGACCTGAGCACCGGTGTCTTCAGGCGGATCGAAGAGGCGTGGGACTGGCTGGGGTTCGCGTCCGACCCGACGGTTCATTTATCTTCACCCACAGCGTGAATGGCCACGGTTCGTTTTGCTGTCAGGCATTCGCACTTTTGGCCCACGAATCGCGGAGGCTGATCACGCGGTTGAACACCAGCTTGTCGGGATTCGACGGTGTGACCTGATCCTTGGAATCCATGCAGAAATAGCCGGTGCGCTCCAGTTGGAAACGGTCGGCCGGTTTCGCGTCTTTCAGTGACGGTTCGAGCTTGCAGCCGGTCAGTGTCTGCAACGAGTCCGGGTTGAGGTATTCCTTGAAATCCTTGTCGCCGGCCTTGTCGGGTTCGGCAACGGTGAAGAGCCGGTCGTACACGTTCACTTCCGCATCGATCGCGTGCTTTACGCTGACCCAGTGAATCGTGCCCTTCACTTTTCGACCGGCCGTCGCTCCACCGGTTTTGGAATCGGGATCGACGGAGCAGCGCACTTCAATGACGTTGCCCGACTCGTCCTTGACGATGTCTTCGAACTTGATGATGTAGGCGTATTTCAGCCGGACTTCACCGCCGGGTTTCAGGCGGAAGAACTTCGGCGGCGGCACTTCGGCGAAATCATCCTGCTCGATGAACAGCTCGCGGCTGAATGATATTTTTCTGCTGCCGGCGTTCTCGTCCTCCGGATTGTTGATCGCGTCAAGTTCTTCAAAGTGATCTTCCGGCAGATTTGTGAGCACCAGTTTCAACGGCTTCAACACACCGAGGCGTCGCGGCGCGACCTTGTTCAAGTCCTGCCGGATCGCGTGCTCAAGAACGGCGATGTCCGTCACGCTCTTGAACTTGGTAACGCCGATGTTGTAGGCGAAATTTCGCAGAGCGTTTGCCGTGATTCCGCGTCGGCGCAGACCGGCGATGGTCGGCATGCGCGGATCATCCCAGTCGCTGACCAGGTCCTGTTCGACCAGTTCGAGCAATTTGCGTTTGCTCATGACGGTGTAACCGAGGCTGAGCCGCGCGAATTCGAACTGGCGGGGCAGGGGCTTAGGCAGGGTGACGTTCCCGACAATCCAGTCGTACAGCGGACGGTGAACCTCGAATTCAAGCGTGCAGATCGAGTGCGTAATCCGCTCGATGGCGTCGCTCAGGCAGTGCGCGAAATCATACATCGGATAGATCGGCCACTCGTCTCCCGTCCGGTGATGGTGCGCGTGACGGATGCGATACAGTGCCGGGTCGCGCAGGTGCAGGTTTGGCGATGCCATGTCGATCTTGGCGCGCAACGTCATCGCGCCGTCGGGAAAGTCACCGGCCCGCATTCGCGCGAACAGTTCGAGGTTCTCCGCGATGGCGCGGTTGCGGTTGGGGCTTTCCTGTCCGGGCGCGGTGGGAACTCCGCGAGATTTCGACACCTGCTCGGCGGTCAGTTCGCACACGAACGCCAGATTCTTTTCGATCAGTTCAACCGCGAACGCGTAGATCTGTTCGAAGTAGTCCGATGTGAAATAGGGTTCCGCGTTTCCATTCCGGTCGTTCTTGACCGACCTCACCTGGTCGGCCCAGCCGCCGATCAGCCAGTTGATGTCGTGCTTGATCGAATCAACATACTCGACGTCCTCTTTTGTCGGATTCGTGTCGTCCATCCGGAGGTTGCAGGTGCCGTCAAACTCGCGGGCGATGCCGAAGTTCAGGCAGATCGATTTCGCGTGGCCGATGTGGAGGTAGCCGTTCGGTTCGGGCGGGAAGCGCGTGTGAACTTTCTCGTGCCGACCCGTCTCCAGATCGGCGGCGACGATGTCGCGGATGAAATCTTTCGGTGCTTCGGCTGGATTGGATTCGGTGTTGGCCATGACAGTCAATTCGTGGGGCGGAGAATAGTGGGGCCGTAAATCAATGAAACAAAAAAACGAGTATGGCTTTCGGGGCCGGTGTCTTCAGCGGCATGCGCGTGGCGTTCAGTTGCTTTTAGCGCGATTTACGACGGTGACTTTCACCGGGCTCGAGTAGTCCATCCAATACTCGTTGATCTGGTCGACTGAGGGTTCGCCATCTAGAACGAGGAACCGATACTTGGAAACATACGGTTTTTCGGGCTCGATGGCCATCTCGCCGAGTTGCTGCGGGGCATAGCAGAAGAAGGGTTCCGTCGGGTGAATTCGCATGGGTTGCGGTGCGCGGAAGTTGTCCGGATGACACATGACCACGATGCCAGTCCGCTTGCCGTCGGTGTTGCCACCGATGTAGCACCAGTCCGCGCGCGTGGCGTGACCCTTTATGCGGTCGGTCTCGCCGTTCGAGGTGAGATAGTGGGCGTTGTCTTTTCCATCCCAATCGCCGCGTCCGCGGAATCCGAGTCCGCCGTAGCGATATTCCGGAAGGATCAACGGCGAATCTGTGGCACACGTCTGGGTGGATTCGAGATCAAACATCGAGACCTTCAAGTCATGGGGAACCGCGTAGACACGGACGTTCCACGTCTCGTTCAGAGCGGTTTTGCCGCCGTCAGCCAGCAGATCGACGAAGCGATGTTGTGTGTTGAGTCCGCCAAACACCGGTCCACTGAAGAAGCGATCCAGGTTCACGAATTCGACGCGACCCTTCTCATCGCCCATGTTCCAGAAGTCAGGTTCGCGTTCTTCAAATTTAGTCTTCGTCCAGGGAAACCAGATGCCGTGGTGATGAACGTGGTTGGTTGGAAAATCATCGGTGACGATGGTGCCGCCGGGTGACCAGATCGGGTGCAGGTAGCCGCCCCGGCGAAAGGCCTCTTTGATGTCGCTGCGAGGGAACTCACCGGGCTCGGCCTGATATTCAAGCACACGTTTTGCGCCCGACCACATCTCGACCTTGTTTCCGACGTGGCGGGCTGAAATGCCCGTCAGCGGCGCGGCGGACAAGCCGGAGTAAATTTGAATTTTACGTTGCTGGTTGGCGGCAGTATTGGCGACGCGCAACCAGCCGGTTCCATCGGCGTCAACTTGGAACGGAATAATTTGACCGTCGGCGGTGCGGGCGGTGTGGGGAATCGAATCCCAATCTTCGGGGAGCTTGAAATGCACAAAAGAGACTGGCCGGTTTTGGCTGCCGGAATCGATGATCAATTCCCCGACGGGTTCCGCTGTGAACGCGGTGAGCGGGGAGACGGCAAGAATCGCGATGGCGGCGATCAGACGGGTTTGAATTTTGAGAGCTGACATGACTTTTGATGATGAATCATTTGATCGGGTTGAACTCAAAACACTGCGCGCCGTAGGCCGGAAGGTCGAGATACAATCCGTCGAATTGAAGCGCTTCGCCGTCGCGCTCGTAGGATTCATCGGACAGCAGATCGTTCATCCGCCACGCGTGTTGCGCAAGATTGCCGGCGGTGATGGCCGCGTAACACTGGCTGCGGTGCGGTGCGAAATTGATTGCGACGAGATGAAACTGGTCGGGACCCGCATGCCATTCGATCAGCAGCATCCATCGGGAGGTTTCATTTTCGTCCCAAGCTGGTCCGGGCTTCAAAAACATGTGGTCGCCGTTGCCGACGGAAGTCTTGTTCAGCGTCGTAATCAGCTGCTCGTACATCTGCGCGATCCGCACGTCGGTTTCTTCACGCTGACGAAGCGCGAGCCGGACCGGGGTTTTTATCTTCCAACCGCGCAACTGACCTTCGTGCAGCAAACGCATTCCCGGCAATGCCAGAATTGCCAGCGCGGCGGCGCGGTGGACATCGGGTTCCAGTTCGGCCGCGACGCGTTGTTCGTCGTGGTTCTCCAAAAAATGAGCGGACTGATTCAGCCAGTCTTCGTTGCTCAAAACGACGGACTGGACAGTGTCCCGTTGATGGATGACCGCGTCGGTAAATTGCTTGTGATAGGCGAAATCAAATCCCTGCTGAATGAGTTGCCGTTCGCGGTTCCAATAGGCCTCGGCGAGGAACAAAAAGTCGGCGTGTTGCTCGCGGATACTGTGAATCGCCGTCGGCCAGAAGTCTTCCGTCACTTCCGTGTCGCGGCAGAGCTGTTCTTTCCAGGTGTCGAAAAAAATGTCGTTGATCACGAGCATCGCCATGTCGCATCGGACGCCGTCGCAACGTTGGGCGATCGATTCCAGCTCGCCCAACATCGCGGTGCGGGTGTCCTGTCGTCGATAGTCGAGCTGGACGGTGTCATTCCACGGCGCGAAGTACGGATCGCGGCCGTTACAGAGGCGGACAGGATAGTCGCCGGAGCCGCCGATGAACGAACTGGCGTCTGTTGAATCGCATTGAACGAAGCGTTCCGGATGGGTGGCGACCCACGGATGATCGGGCGCGAGATGATTGGGCACGAAATCCAGAATCAACTTTAGACCGTGCTGGTGAAGTTTGGAGCGGAACCGTTTGAGGCCGGTGTCGCCGCCGAGTGCTCGCGGAACGTGGTAGCCGGAAATGGAGTAGGGCGATCCGGCGACGTCGTCCTTCGTCCAGCCGGGCAGGGCGAGATCAAGTTCGGTTCGGATGTCGGCTGAGTCGAGTTCCTGCTCGCGGGCGCGTTTGCCGGACGTCCAGACGCCCATCAGCCAAATGTGCGTGAATCCGAGTCGCTGCCATTCGCGAAAGTGTTCGTCGGGAACGATGCCGAGCGTGACACGTGAATCCGATGCTTCGGAAAGTTCGTGCAACCAACAGCGCGTGTTGATCTCGAAAAGAATGGGGTGCCGCATGAGCGGATGAATTACGAAAACGGATCAGGAATTCAGAACTTTGAGCGCCTTCTTCACGTTGCTTACGCGGATGATGATGAGCCCTTTCTTGATGCCAGGATGAGTGGTGGAGTAGAGGTATTCCACGTTCACCTTGGCCTTGGCGAGTTTGTCGGTCAACCGCGCGAGGGTGCCGGGCTTGTTGTCGCCGTCAACCATGAGCACTTCGTCCTCCACGACCAGTGTGCCGTGCTCCTCAAATATTAACATGGCCTTGCGCGGATTGCTCACGACCATGCGGATGACCACGTGGTCGACCGTGTCACTGGTGGTGATGGCGTAGATGTTGATATCCGCCGTGCTCAACGCGTCGCAGACGCGGGCGAGCATTCCGGGGCGGTTATCGAGAAACAGCGCGAGTTGAGTTCCTATTTCCATAATTAGGCGGACAATAGAAACCTTGAACAAAATATTCAAGCAGCACGTTTGACTGGGTGTGCGTTCGAAAACGTGGGGCGGAAAAGGAGGAAGGCTCGGGAACAGAAACAGTGGATGTATCCATACGGACAGTTCCGTCCACCAACGGAGGGTAGGGAGCGGCTCCCGCCGAGCCCATTTCAAAGTCCTGTAGGGACGATACGACACGGCGCAAGGTGGCGCTTCGTTGGAGCTTTGATCAGGGCTCCGTGGAAACGTCGCCTACCGTTCCGTTCTGAATCGGGGCGCCGACGCCTCACGCTTTCAATCACACCCAGTTCAACCGTCGCAAATCGGTTGAAACAGTGACCAACTCGGGTTCGCTCGGATCAATTGTCCAAAATCTCCGGCGGGCCTTTCCAGATCAGCCGGATCGAATCCAGCCGGAGCCGGGCGTTCTTGATCGCGTCGCCGAGTTCTGTCTGTTGCGAGGCAGCGAGATCGATTTCATCCTGCCGCACATGGTCATTGATCTGTTTCAACGTCGTGAGCCGATGGACTTCGTGGCCCATCAGCTCGTTCATCGATTCTAGGCTCGCGGCGACAATCGACTTCATCGCCTGCCCGGCGGATTCGTTCGCCGACCGGATCATCTTCGGCAACAGCTTGCGGCCGATGTCCGCGTTATCGATCAGCTTGTAGGGAACGCCCTTTTGCAATCTGGCAAAACTTTCTGTGGGAAATTCGGCGGAAACGTTGGTCGGCTTGTGATTCGTCACCAGCCGGACCGGTGTGGCCGGAAGAAAACGATCCACGTGCAACGCCTGCGGCGCGATCGCTTCGACGACGAAAACAGTCTCCAACAGCAGCGTTCGCTCGTCGGCGGTCGGTAGCACCCCGAACGCGCAGTTGCCTTTCTCGGACCCAAGCAACAGTTCCATTGCGCCCGCGACCATCGGATGGTCCCACGTTAGAAATCCCACATCCTCGCGGCCCAGCGCGCGCTTGCGATCACAGGTCGCGATCATGCCTTCCTCGGGCATCGATGGAAACGAGTCGGTGATGATGCCCTGCGGATTCAACTGCCAGGTGTGCGGCGCGGTTTCCTCGACGCGCACGCCAAAATGATCAAACACGTCGAGCATGTATTCCTCAAGATCGTCGCTCGCATCTTCCAGACAAATGGAATCGATCACGGCGTGCGCGACCTCCGGACGGAACGAATTCATTTCCAGAAGACGATCCCGTCCTTGTTCGAGAATCTGGCGCAAGGCCTTCCGGGCTTCCGCCGTTTGTTTCACCAGTTCCTTTAACTCGCGATCAGCTTCCTTCCGGTCGGCGACGGCGAATTCAAGCGCGAGATCGTGAACCGTTTGACCGAACTGGTTGAGCAGCGCGTTGCCGCCTTCGAGATTTGATTCAAACGCGTCGAGGCCTTCGTGATACCAGCGGGCCAGCACTTCCTGCGGACTGTGCGCGAGATGCGGAACATGGATCTGGATGTCCTGCGTCTGCCCGATGCGGTCGAGCCGGCCGATGCGTTGTTCGAGCAGTTCGGGATTCAGCGGCAGATCAAAGAGAACGAGGTGGTGCGCGAATTGAAAATTGCGGCCTTCGCTGCCGATCTCCGAGCAAATTAGCAAACGCGCGCCGTCGTCCTCGGCAAACCACGCCGCGTTCCGGTCGCGTTGCACGAGCGAAAGCTTCTCGTGAAACATGCCAACCTTGATGTTCAGATGATGCCGGATCGCCGCGTCGATGGCTTCGACTTTTTCTTTGGTCCGGCAGATCAGCAGGACCTTTCCGAGGTCGAGTTTTTGCAGCAACTCCGTCAGCCAGAGAATTCGCGGATCACGATTGAAGTCGAACTGGGGATTGAGCGTGGAATCCCCGGCATCGACGGCGAACTCCGTGGAAACATTGTCCAGCCAGGTTTCCTCATCACTCGCCGGTTCGAGCCGGACAAGGTTCGCCCGGCGTTTCGGGAAGCCGCTCATCGCCGCGCGTGTGTTGCGGAACAGCACGCGGCCGGGACCGTGCATATCGAGCAGATCATCGAGCAGTTCGCGGCGGGCCGTCTCGTTCTTTTCCGAAAGCAGCTTCAGCCGCGCCGGTAGTTCAGGGTCGTGCTTGAGCAGCTTTTTCAACAACGTTTCTTCCTTCTTCAGCAATGGCTTTTTGCCCAACAGTTTTTGCGCGACGTTTGCCGTATCCTGATAATCGCGCGATTCGTTTTGAAATGATTTGAGATCGCGGTATCGATCCGGATCGAGGAGGCGGAGACGCGCGAAGTGGCTCTCGACGCCGAGCTGTTCGGGCGTGGCGGTGAGCAGCAACAAACCGTCAGCCTGACGGCTCAACGCCTCGACTAGTTGATACTCGTGGCTCGGCGCGTCCGGCGACCATTCGAGGTGATGCGCTTCATCGACGACGAGCACGTCCCACTCGGCATCGACGACTTGAACGGCGCGCTGTTTTGAATTCGCAAGAAAGTCGATGCTGGTGATGATCAGTTGATCATCGAGAAACGGGTTGGCGCCGGGTTGCCCGCTTTCGATGGCGGCACAGCGGTCTTCGTCGAAGATGTTCAGCCAGACATTGAACCGGCGCAGCATTTCGACGAACCACTGATGCAGGAGCGATTCAGGAACGAGCACGAGAATCCGGCTGGCGCGACCGGTCAGGATCAGGCGGTGAAGAATCAGGCAGGCTTCGATCGTTTTGCCGAGACCGACTTCATCGGAAAGCATGACGCGCGGGGCGTGACGCGAGGAAACCTCCTGGGCGATGTAGAGCTGATGCGGAATCAGATCGATGCGACCGCCGGTGAATCCGCGCACCGGAGATTTTTTTGATTGATGAAGCAGATTCAACGTGCGGACGCGCAGATCAAAATCGACGAGTTCATCAAAGCGCGCGGCGAACAGGCGTTCCTCGGGACCGTGTACGCTGATGCTGTCGCTCAAATGAGCTTCGGGCAGTTCGCCGCATTCGCTGACGTAGACGATCAATCCGTCAGCTTCCTTGAGTTCCGTGATCGTGATTGATTTTCCGTCGTGTGATTCAACGGTATCGCCGACACGAAAGCGGACGCGCTTGAGCGGGGCGTTGTCGCCGGCATAGGTGCGCATTTCGCCGGTCGCAGGAAAGAGCACCTGAACCCGGCCGTCAGCCGACTGCACGACGGTGGCGAGCCCGAGTTCGGGTTCGGATTCACTGATCCAGCGTTGGCCTGTGGTGTATCGGTTCATTCGGTAAAAAGTCTTTGTGATTAGATCGCGTGGTTGAAGGCTGTCGACCCGAAAGGGCGTCCGTAAGAAAACGCGGGGCATCGTCGGGGAACGCAGGCACTTCGCCAAGCCGGGATTTAAAAAAAATTGGGAACCGGTTCGCTCCGGTGCGAAGAGTCTGCGGATTGGAAAGCCGTCCTACGCTCCCACGGAGGGCGGCCCCGGTGTTTCCCATTCGCGGCTACTTCCTGAACGGATCCGAAAATCTATCTTAGAGCCCGTCTGAAAAAGGAGCGCGGCTGTGTCGAAGATCAGCCGCAGCGCGCCGTAATGGGTTCAACGCACCGGAAGTTGGGAACCTGCTGCGGCTGGTCGAGGACGACACAGGCGCGCTCCGGGTTTTTCAGACAGGCTCTCACGCAAAGTCGCAAAGGGCGCAGAGGTTTATGACCGGGTTTGTTTGCCTTTCCTTGGCTTTGCGTCTTGAGCGAAGCGGTTGTTAACTCTTCCTTTCCAATGCGAACTTCAGTTGGATTTTTGTTTCCCTGCCGGAGTTTTCAGCAGATTTGACTAGTGCTTTTCGCTTTGGTTCATTAACAGACGGCCCGCGAATCGTTCACGGATTCGCCCTGACTTATGCTGACAATCCGGAATCTTGGTAAATCTTTTGGTGGGCAGGCTCTTTTCACGGGTGCCTCGATGCAGATCAATTATGGCGAACGCGTGGTGTTGGTCGGCCCGAACGGGTCTGGCAAAACCACCATTTTTTCCATCGTCATGCGCACCGACGAACCGGACGAGGGTGAAGTCGAGCGCGATGAATGGACGACGATCGGTTTTCTGCCGCAGGAAGGTGAAACCGTCGGTGACGAGAAGGTGATCGAGATCGCGACCGGTCGGGCCGGGGAAATCGCCAGGCTGGAGAAAACGCTGCGCGAACTCGAAAAAGCGGGCACCGTGAACGTGCCGGAATACTACGAGGCCCAGGGAAAATACGATGCCCTGAACGACCCGGGTTTTGAAGCGAAGGCGAAGAAGATTCTCAGCGGTCTCGGCTACAAGGAAACGGATTACGAACGGCCGGCGAAAGAACTGAGCGGCGGCTGGATCATGCGCGCGCATCTCGCCCGGATCCTCGTGATGGAGCCGGATCTTCTGATGCTTGACGAACCGACCAACCATCTGGATTTGCACGCGTTGCTCTGGTTGCAGAATTACCTCAGGAATTTCAGCGGCGCGATTTTGATGATTTCCCATGACCGCCAGTTCATGGATGAGATCGCGAAAAAGGTTTACGAGATTTCGGACAACAAGCTGCTCAGTTACACCGGCAACTACACCGATTACGAACGGCAGCGGCAGGACAATTTTGAAGTCCAGTCCGCCTCGTACAAGAATCAACAGAAGGAGATCAAAGGACTTCAAGACTTTGCCGACCGGTTCCGGTCGGTGGGATCGAAAGCGGCCCAGGCCCAGAGCAAGTTGAAGCAGATCGAGCGGATGGAGCTGATCGAGAAACCGAAGATGCCGCGCAAGCCGTTTCGGTTCCAGTTCCCGCAACCGGTTCGCGGCGGTCAGCGTTCGATCACGCTGGAGGGGATTCACATGGCCTACGGTGACAACAAAATTTATGAGGGAATTGATCTGCTCGTGGAACGCGGCGAACGCACCGTGCTGGTCGGGCCGAACGGCGCGGGCAAATCGACGCTGCTGAAAATTCTGGCGGACGAAGTGCCGTTTCAGCAGGGCGAACGCAAAATCGGTCACAACGCGGTGATCGGTTACTTCAGCCAACACCGGTCCGCCACGCTCGATCCGAACAACACTGTGCTCGACGAGGTGATGCTCTCCGGCGGAGCGACCATCCGGGAAGACGAAGCGCGCGGCGTGCTCGGTTCGTTCATGTTTCGCAAGGAGGAGATTTTCAAGAAAACGGAGGTGCTGAGCGGTGGTGAAAAAAGCCGGCTCAACCTCGTGAAGTTTCTGGTCAACCCGCCGAATATCCTGTTGATGGACGAGCCTACCACGCACCTCGACATCCTGACGGTGGAATCGTTGATCATCGCCCTGGAGCGGTTTGAGGGCACGCTGGTATTCATTTCCCACGACGTGCATTTCATCCGCAAACTCGCCACCAAGGTCCTGCACATCAACAACGGCCAGGTCACGCCGTACACCGGTGGCTACGATTACTACCTCGAAAAGTCAGGTGCGGAAGGCGACGGACGCGCAGCTTTGACCGCGAAGTAGTCCGGGATGCCCCGGTCGCATCGGTCCGGATTGATGGTGATCTTTGGATTTTGGCGGTTGAATTATTGTGGCGACTCTCGTTATCTTCCACGGATGAACCCTGCCACAGCATTCCGCTTCATCGCGTGTCTTTGCACGCTTCTGGCCGTTACCACCCAGGCGGCTGACAAACCGTTGAACATTGCGGTCGTTCCCAAGGGGACAACTCACGAGTTCTGGAAATCCATTCACGCCGGTGCGATGAAGGCCAAGGCGGAGTTGGGTGAACAGGGCCGGCGGGTGAATGTCATCTGGAAGGGGCCGTTGCGCGAAGATGATCGTGATCAGCAGATTCAGGTGGTGGAGACGTTCATGATTCGCAAGGTGAGTGGGATTGTGCTCGCGCCGCTTGATTCGACGGCGCTCGTTCGCCCGGTGGAGAGCGCCGTGAAGTCTGGGGTGCCCGTGGTCATCATCGATTCGGGATTGGATTCCGATGCTTACACAAGTTTTGTGGCGACGGACAATTTCAAGGGCGGCCAGATGGCGGGCGATTATCTGGCGAAACTCCTGGGCGGAAAAGGGAACGTGATTTTGCTGCGTTACGCCGTCGGCTCTGCCAGCACGGAAGCACGGGAGAAGGGTTTCCTTGAAGCGCTGGCGAAGCATCCCGACATCAAATTGCTGTCCAGTGATCAGTATGCCGGGGCCACGCGCGAGACGTCGTATCAGGCATCGCAAAATCTTCTCACCCGGTTTGGCCGGAACGTGGATGGTGTTTTTTGTCCGAACGAGAATTCCACCATCGGAATGACGATGGCGCTGCGCGAGATCGGCAAAGCCGGTGGCGAAGTGAAGATGGTCGGATTCGACGCCGGCAGTCTTTCGGTCGCTGATTTGAAGAAGGGCGACGTCCAGGGCCTGATTGTTCAAAATCCGATGTTCATGGGTTACAAAGGCGTCATGACCATGGTCGAACACATCGACGGCAAACCGGTTGAAAAACGAATCGATACCGGCGTCGTGCTCGTCACCAAGGAGAACATGGACGAAACCGAAGTGAAGGAGCTGTTGTATCCGCCCTTGGACAAGTATTTGAAGTAAGTGGCCGCTTTTCAGCCACCTAAAGGATGACGACCATTGCGTCGAGCGTTGAACTCCAATGACCGCTTGCCGATTACTGATCACTGACTACCGATTACTTCCCACATGCCCACCCCTCGCCTAAAAATGACCGACGTCCATAAAGCCTTTGGTGCGACCAAGGCTTTGCGGGGCGTTTCATTTGAGGTTCAACCCGGGGAAGTGCACGCGTTGATCGGGGAGAACGGAGCGGGCAAGAGCACCTTAATGAAAGTTCTGTCCGGAGCTCATTCAGCTGATCAAGGCACCACCGAACTGGACGGCGAACTGTTCCGTCCGGGCGATCCCCTCCACGCGCGGGAACGTGGTGTGGCGATGATCTATCAGGAACTGACACTCGCTCCGCATTTGAGCGTGGAAGAAAATATCATGCTTGGTCGTGAACCTTCGCAGTTCGGGTTCATTGATCGCTCGGAACGACGGAAACAGGCCCGGCATGCGCTCGATGAATTGGAACATGATCTTCCGATGAATGCGCTGGTCAGCCAGTTGACGATTGCAGAACAACAGATGGTCGAGATCGCCCGCGCACTGGTGACGGAGCCCAAGGTTTTGATCATGGACGAGCCGACCAGCAGCTTGACGCAGGTCGATACGGCGAATTTGTTTCGGGTCATTCGGCAGCTGAAACAACGCGGCGTGAGCATCATCTACATCAGTCACTTTCTGGAGGAATGCCAGGATATCTGCGACAGTTACACGGTGTTGCGGGACGGTGAGAGCGTGGCGTCTGGCGACATGGCGTTGGCCAGTCTGGACGAGATCATACATCAGATGGTTGGGCGCAATATCCAGGACATCTATCCTCCGCACGCGCGGGAGCCGGGCGAAATTGTTTTTGATGTTCACGAGCTTGCCGGTGAGAAAAAGCCGACGAACGCAACGTTGGAACTGCGTCGCGGAGAAGTGCTTGGCGTCGCGGGATTGGTCGGGGCGGGGCGTACCGAGATGTTGCGGGTGGCGTTCGGGCTCGATCGGGCGAGTGCCGGCAAGGTCTACTACCTGAAAAAGGACATGACTCATTGTCGGTCCCGTGAAGCCTGGGCGAGCGGCATCGGAATGGTCAGTGAAAACCGGAAAGAGGAAGGGTTGATGCTGGACCAGTCGTTGGCGAACAACCTCAGTCTGACGTGGTTTAAACCGTTCACAACGCTCGGTTGGATCAGTGATCGGCGGCAACGTGAAGGAGCTCAGGCGATTATGGAACAACTCGACGTGCGGGCCCGTGAACCGGATCAGGCGGTGGGTGAATTGAGCGGCGGCAACCAGCAGAAGATTGCCATCGGGCGATTGCTTCATCACGATGCTGACATTCTGCTGCTCGACGAACCGACGCGCGGAATCGATGTGGGCAGCAAACAACAGATTTATCGAATCATGAATGAACTCGCGAAGCAGGGGAAATCGGTGGTCTTCGTCAGTTCGTATCTCCCGGAGTTGATGGGCGTGTGCGACCGGATCGGCGTGATGTGCCGAGGAGTTCTCTCTACGATACGACCTGTGTCTGACTGGACGGAGCATTCAATCGTGGCGGCGGCGACGGGGCAGTGATGAAAGGAACAATGTTAAATTTCGAAGGACAAAATATTGCCGGAATTTCGGTGCCGGACCGGGATGGCCGCCATCGAAATTCCAACTGGAAGCAATTGGGTTTTGAAAGTTCGGAGTTCACCGGTCATTGGACATTTGTAATTGGACATTCTCAACCATGACTCTCGACTGGCGCAAACATCTGAACACGGTCGGGCCTCTCGTGGGCTTGATCTTTGTCTTCGTCATTTTCACCGCTCTGCTTGCGTGGAAGGACGTCGTGGATCACATCGATTTTTCCGGGGAAGAAGGGCTGAGCTTTTTCACTGCGGCCGGTGAGGCGGAGTTCTACGGAATGAACGCGTTTCTCGGCGGCTCGAATGCCAAGATTGTACTGACGCAAACCATCATCGTTGCGCTCGGCGCACTGGGCATGACGTTGATCATCGTCAGCGGCGGGATCGATCTGAGTGCCGGCTCGGTCGTGGCGCTTTGCAGCGTGGTCGGCGCCCGTCTGCTGGCCAGTGAATGGGCTCCCATTGGGGTGGTGCTCGTGACGATCTCTGTCGGTGGATTGGTGGGGCTGTTGAACGGGACGATCATCTCGGGAATGAGGATGATGCCGTTCATCGTGACCTTGGGAATGATGACCATCGCCCGCGGAACTGCCAAATGGCTTGGCGGTAATCAGACCGTAAATTTTCCCGAAACGCCGTTGTTGAAGGTCATGGCGCTCGAGGAGCCAAATTCATTTTTCCCGCTGCCGCCCGGGGTGTGGATTGCCGTTGTGCTGGCGATCGTCACGACGTTGATTCTACGCAACACGGTTTTTGGAAGATACATTTTTGCAATCGGTTCCAACGAGGCGTCCGCCCGGCTTTGCGGTGTGCGGGTGCAGTGGATGAAGCTTTCGATCTACGGACTGGCAGGGCTCTATTTCGGTCTGGCGGGACTGATGCAAATGGCCCGTCTCGCCCAGGGAGATCCGACTGTGGCGCTCGGACTTGAATTGGACATCATTGCGGCCGTGGTGATCGGCGGTGCCAGCCTGAACGGTGGAGCGGGCAGTGTCGCGGGATCGATGGTCGGGGCATTGATTATGACGGTTCTTCGGAATGGATCACAGATGATGGGCTGGCCGAGTTATTTTCAGGAGATCATCATCGGCACGGTCATCGTGCTGGCGGTTGCACTTGACCGATTGCGGCACAAACGAACGACGTAGATCTGTCGTTTTTGAAACCAGGTTGAAACCACGGAATACACCGAATACGCGGAAGGAACACAGTCCTGAACGAACATGGTTGCTCGGACGAATTTCTAGCGGATGACACTGATTTTTCCCGTGTCCTCCGTGTGTTCTGTGGTCAAGCCGTCTGAATCGGTTCTACTTTCTCCCGGTTAACCAGTGGGTGTTCAGCGTTCCTTTGCCCTTGATCAAAATCGCGCCGCGCGGCTTGGTTGCAAACTCGCTCTGAATCAATTGCTGCGTGCTTTCCGTGATCTGGATCATCCCGGGCTCGCCGTGTGATTCCATGCGGCTTGCCGTGTTCACGCTGTCACCCCACAAATCGTAGATAAATTTTTTGCGGCCGATAATCCCGGCGATGACCGGGCCGGTGTTGATCCCGATCCGCATCTCGAGCGCAGTCTGCCTAGAGTGATTGAACTTCTTGAGTGCTGCCATCATGTCCAAGGCCATGTCAGCCGAGGCCTGTGCGTGTCTCGTGTTGGGCAGGGGCAGGCCGGCCACCGCCATGTACGCGTCACCGATGGTCTTGATTTTCTCAACCCCGTGTTTCTCGGCAAGATCATCAAACGCCGTGAAAATCTCGTCCAACAGCTTGACGACGACCTTCGGTTGGATTCGTGCGGACATGCTGGTGAAACCCACCAGATCCGCAAACAGCACCGTGACTTCGGGGAACGAATCCACAATGAAGGATTCACCCTGTTTCAAGCGGTCGGCAACCGGGCGGGGCAGCACATTCAGCAGCAGACGTTCGGACTGCTTCTGCTCTTCCTCGATCTGCTTGATGTAAACCTTCTCCCAATCACGCAGTCGTTTTTTCTCCAGAGCCGCACCGATCCGTGCACGTAGCAGAATGGAATTGAACGGTTTTTGAAGATAGTCTTCAGCGCCGAGTTCGATGCATTGAACAATGCTTTCGATCTGGTCCAGCGCAGAAATCATGATGACCGGAATGTTCTGGAGCTTCGGGTCGTTTTTGATTTCGGAGAGGATTTCGTGTCCATCGAGTCCCGGCATCACCATGTCAAGCAGGGCCAGATCGAACTTGGATGCCCGCAGTTTTTCCAGGGCACTGGTGCCGTCTTCGCAGGTGGTGACGGTGTAGCCGAGTTTTTCTAGGCGACGTTTCAGCAGGTCGCGATTTCCGGCATCATCATCTGCCAGCAACAGGCTGCCCTGTTCCGAATAGAAGACATCGAGGGGTTTGACACCGGTGGAGAGGCTGGTCCGAATCTTGGACCAGTCCTGCTGGTTCTCGCGCTGTCGGTCCTTGATGTCCGGCTTTCTGATGAACTGGGTGGCGTTGTCAGTGAGGAGATTGTCCTCCATCAATTGCAGCCATGATTTGCCCGCTTGAATGATCTTCTCGAGGTCCGGCTTGAATTCCGTTTTCTTGATTTCATCGCAGAGTTCCAGCAGGAGTTCCCCGTAGCCGATGATGTGATTTGCCGGCGTACGGAGTTCGTGACACAGGATCTGCAGGTCGGTGTTCCTCGTCAGAAAAGATTCTTCGCCGAGATAGCGGTTGATCAATCCAAGGAGTTGTTGTCCACCAGAATTAATCTTCGAAAGATCCGTTTGAAACTCAATCGAAACGTGGCCCTCGGTTTCCTCCTGGAGAATCTCGCTGTAACCGATGACATGATTGATCGGTGTCCGCAGGTCATGCCGGATTTTCGCGAGGCGAAATTTCTGATCGCGGTCGAGCGGAGGCTGATTGGAATCAGAGGCCAAAGTTCAAAAGCGGTTACTCCGGTTGTGCCCCGGAGAGTTGTTTTTCAATCTTTTCCAGCAATCGCGGCAGATCAATGGGTTTGGTGTCAAAATCATCACAACCGGCTTCACGGGCCTTCTGTTCGTCGCTCGCCATGGCGTGGGCGGTCAATGCAATGATCGGAATCATCTTGGTTTCGTCATCCGCTTTGAGACGGCGGGTGGCCTCCCAGCCATCGATGATCGGCAGGCTCATGTCCATGAGGATGACCTCGGGCTTTTCCGCCTTCGCCTTGTCGATCGCCTCCTGGCCGTCCACGGCGATGGACACTTCATGCCCACGGCGAACCAGCCGCCGCGAGAGCATGTCGCGGTTCATTTCGTTGTCTTCGACGAGTAGTATGCGTGCCATGAGATCAGTGATGGTTGGTCTGTTTGAAAATCAATTGATGAATCTCTCTTAACAACTCTTCCTTCTGAAATCGACCCTTTTCGAGAATCAAGGTCACCTGCCCGGTGAGGCGTTTACGGTCCTCTTCGGTGAGTTCTTTGGCGGTGATGACGATCACCGGGATGTTCCGCCAGTCAGGATGGTTGCGGAACTCTTCCATGAACTCAAAGCCGTCCATCTCGGGCATCATCAGATCCAGCAGGATCAAGGTGGGCAGGGCGTCGTTCATCCGTAGCAATCCCAGCCGGCCATTGGCGGCTTCGCGGACGCTCCAGCCTTCCTTCTCCAGGTTGCGTTTGAACATCTCCCGGGTGTCGGGGTTGTCCTCCACGACCAGCACGTCCGTGTGCTGGCCGGGTTCCCGATAGCGCCCCAGCACCTCGCGCAGGCGATTCCAGTCGATGGGCTTGGTCAGGTAGTCGACGGCACCGAGCGAAAAACCGAGGTTCTTGTCGTCGACGATGGTGACCATGATGACCGGGATGTCCGCGGTCTTGGGGTTGGCCTTGAGTTGCTGCAGGACGGTCCACCCATCCATGCCCGGCATCATCACATCCAGCGTGATGGCCCGGGGCTGAAGCGTCTCGGCGAGCTCGAGTCCGGTCCTGCCATCGGCGGCCAGTTCCACGCGGTAACCTTCCTTGGTCAACGACCGGTAAATGAGCTCCCGCACGTTGGCGTCGTCATCGATCACCAGGATGACCGGACCCTCGTTGACGGAACCGTCCGCACCAACAACCAGGCGTACCGTGTCCCCGGCCTTGTTCGGATCTTCGACTTCGGTCGGCAGTTCGACCGTGAACGTCGTGCCCTTGCCCGACTCGCTGGTAACAGTCAGATCCCCGCCCATCAACCGGGCGAACTTACGGCTGATCGCCAGACCGAGGCCGGTGCCACCGAACTTGCGCGAGGTGGAATTGTCCGCTTGCTGAAACGCCTCGAACAGTTTGTTCAGTTGTTCCGGCGTCATGCCGATGCCGGTGTCTGTTACGGAGAAAGTAATCAGTGAGTCAGTGGCCAACGCTGTTCGGGACTGATTACTGATTACTGACCTACTGATTACTCTCCCCACCCGCAGCGTGATGCTTCCTTGCTCCGTGAACTTCGCCGCGTTGGAAAGCAGGTTGAAAAGAATCTGCCGGATCTTGGTCAGGTCGGCGCGCATGGTGCCGATGTCGGCAGGACATTCGACCGTCAGCGAGTTGCCGTTCTTCTTGATCAACGGCTGCACCGTGGCCTCGACCTCGCGCAGAACCTTGCCCAGTTCAAACTCTTCGAGGAAGAGGGTCATCTTTCCTGCCTCGATCTTGGAGAGATCGAGCACGTCGTTGATGAGCCCGAGCAAGTGTTGCCCGGCGCCGTGGATCTTCTGGAGATCGGGCACAAAGTTTTCCTGCCCAACATCCTGTGCCTCTTCCTGCAACATCTCGGAGTAGCCGATGATCGCGTTGAGTGGTGTGCGCAGTTCATGCGACATGTTCGCCAGGAAACTGCTTTTGGCCTTGTTGGCCTGGTCCGCAGCCTGGCGCGCCTCCTCGGCAATCAGACGGGCATCATCGGCTTCGTTCTTGGCGTGGAGGAGGCTTTCGTTGGTGGACTCGATTTCCAGTTTGGCCTGATTCAAGTCGCGATAGGTTTGCGAAAAATTCTTTGCCAGTTGCACTGAGGTTAGCAGGACGAAGGCAACGATGCCGGTGTGCGGGAAGTAGTCGACGATGTTGGTAAACGTGCGGGCGTCGAACCCGCCGAAGAACAGCATCGCGTAGCAGAACGGCACCATGAAGGCGCTGCCGACCAGGAGAAAGAAGCCAAGGCTCATGACCCGGGCTCCTTGTTTTTTTTGGAAGATGGCAACAATCAAGACCCTTGCCATCTCCATGCTGATAAAAACCGGGAACAGGAAGCTGGTGAGAAATATCAACAAGTTCATTCCCATCCGGGAAATGAACGGTTCTTCCATCCCACCGTCCATGTCCATGACTTGGTCGACCGCCGCTCCGGACACCAGCAGCAGAATGGCGGCGGTCGCGCCGGTGATCGTCGCCAGCCAGAAGAGGACGGGTAAGGTCCGATAGAACTGCGCGTAGAGAAAACGCAGTCCCAACAGGCTGAACACCATCCCGGCAACCATGATCCCTTCAATGCCGCCGAAGCCGGTCCCAATCATATAGGTCAGCGCCGCCGCAGAGAGCGCGAACAACGCATAGTACAAGTTTGTGGAACGGATCGGAGTCATTGCGAACAATAGAAAGTGAATCAGTGCAAAAGGCACCAGCAAGCCCGCGAACAACATGGAGGTCCCCACGTGACGCTGCCGGTAGAGGCTGGAAAGTTCGGTGGGAATGGGCATCGCCCGCAGTGCGACGGTGGCCAATCCCCGCGTGAAGGAATCTTCATCCATCGACGCGATGGAAAGTGCGCGGATGACTTCGGGTGACGAGAGTTTCAGGTTGATAAACATGATCGCAGTGGAGCGCCGTTGCTGCGGGGAGTCCGATTGCAACAGCGAAACAAGTGCGGGGATGGCGTTCTCCAAATGATCAGCATAACCCGACAGCAAGAACGGTGGGAGACTCGGCGCGAGGTCCGGTTGCACATTCAACAAATCTGAGAGCGCCTGGCCGTACCGATTGGTGTTCGAGGCGACGTCTTCCCGGTCAAAAGTCAGGTTCAACACCGGCGAAGTCCCTGGGACAAGTTGCAGGTTGCGCAGTTCCCCGCCGGTTCTGGGATGGGCGAGCACGAGGGAGTAGGGAGGGTTCGTGGGAGCCAGTAAAAAGGAAAAATTTTCACCGCCTTCGTGCAGGAGGCGGACCTGAATGGCCTGGTCACGATCGCGCAACACCGCCACCAGAGGGGTTTGCGTGGCGAAGCCCAGATCGGGAACCGAGGCGTTAATAATTGCTTCCTGAGGAACGTCCGCGGGCGATGGGAATGTTTGCTCGATCGTCGTTGCGCCATCGAAAAAATGGCCGTTCAATTTCTGCTCTGTTGAGTCATCGGCATCGCTGTCGTCGAAGTTCCAATATCCAAAAAGACTTTCTTCATTTCCGGTCAGACGACGGAACATGTTGTCTCGAATTTCCGCTTCCGTCCGCGCAGTTTCCCAAACGCGAAACTCGTCGATCTGTCCGTCCAGATCAGAAACCGGAGTTTCCGCCGTTCCCTTCCAATTGTTTCGTCCGACGTGAATATTCTCGTTGTTGCCGATGGTTTTAAACCCGCCACCCATTGCCAGTGTTCCGGCGAGCATGCCGTTGAAGTAGAGACGTGTCTCCTTCTCGTCCATCACCACGGCGAAGTGCATCCATTGATTGGTGCGAAACAATTCCGGGAGCACCAGGTTGTAAGGCGCCTGCCCGTTGACGGAGGGCAGGTCCTGCGTCCGGATTTCCAGCGCCAGATCATCACTGCCGAGATACTGGGTCAGGGCGACCATGTTCATCTGCTTCCCAAAATCAAAGATGCGCGACCAGTTGCCGCGTTGGTCGATGCGGACCCAGGTTTCGATGGTGGCGGTCTCCAGATTGGTGAAGGCATTGGAAGGCAGAGCCAGATAGCCACCACTGCCATTCAGTTCGAGGACCCGGTTTGGATTCTCCGTTTGGGCGGTGGCGGACGAGAAGATTGTCAGACAGAACGCAGCACAGCAGGCGACCCATCGTGTCGATCTACCAAAAATGACGTATACGGTCGCGTTCATCCGTGCGTTGAGATGCCTCACTTGTGCCAGCTTTACCCGGTGATGGCAACACCACCGTGCAGGGCTTTCGTTCGGAACCGTGGAGCAGGACGAGCACCGAACGAACTGAAAGCCTATCGGCGGACTGCGGGCATTCTGTCGGCAGCGGTTCCTCATGGACCGGTCGGGAAATTATGCGCGCGACGGATCCTGCTGAGCGGGAGCAGTCGCCGCTTTCGGCTGCGCAGGTGAGGTTGAAAGGACCTGACGGAACAAGAGCATCGAAACGGTTGGGCGGTCGTGTTTGAAGCTGACTGGAGGGATCGGACGCCATGTGGCGTTCTAAGGCATAGCGGTGATTGCACTACGCGGCATCTCCGCAATCTAAGAGCCTGTCCGAAAAAGGAGTGACCGAAAAATTCGTGGAAAATGTGATCGGTCCAGATCGTTTTGATTGACACTTCGGGCTTGAAAAAACTTTTTATTTTTGGCGCAGCCCACTTGAGGCGATGAACATCGT
>JBDNGP010000113.1:0-36649 GCA_041689265.1 Verrucomicrobiota bacterium | reverse complement strand
GGGAAGTCGGCTGGACCGAAGTGGACACCGTCGCCCACTGCGGGGGAGACATGGGAGAGAGTTTCATCTGGTCGCTCACCAGCGTGGAGATCCTCAGCGGCTGGACGGAGATCCGCTGCATCTGGAACCGCGGGCAGCACCGTGTTGCCTCATTGAAACGAAACACCGCAGCTGGCGGGACGAAATCGGAAACGGAAGAACGCGTCCGTTCATTTCAATGCCCCGCTTCCTTCGCCCAAGCCCGCGCAATCTCATCCGGCCCAAGCGGCCATGACCAACTCCTTTAGCCGCGCCGAACTTGTCGCTGTTGTCTTTGCCACGAATCCCCGGGCGTGTGCAAAATGGACATCCGGGGCGGAATCTATGCGAGTGAAATCCAACCTCAAGTCGTCGTTGAACCGGGAAAGACCGTGTCCCGCACTTCGACGATCCGGATAAACGATGCCGACGATCTGATCCGACATTGAGTGATGCTCAATGTAACGTTCCAGC
The DNA here is from genome assembly GCA_041689265.1 of Verrucomicrobiota bacterium. Classification (GTDB taxonomy): domain Bacteria; phylum Verrucomicrobiota; class Verrucomicrobiia; order Limisphaerales; family RI-55; genus JBDNGP01. Next base: position 36,157 of record JBDNGP010000113.1, on the reverse strand, counting down.
CCGAACGAAGGTTCGTCAGGCAAGGGCTCCGTTCTCGGCATGAACAGAATCTTGAAAGTTTGTCCCGCCACCTCCAGCCCCCACAGTTCTGAGTGGCGTTCGATGAAGTTCAGCCGCGAGCGCAAGGACTTCAAATAGTCGATAAGATCTTCCCCCACCATTCGCATCAATTCCCAAATGGTATCGCCCGGGTTCAGGCTTTTGCACAAAGCAAACCGGCGGAGAAGCGTTACGTCGATGGGCGAGTTCAGCTGATTGATGACGTTTCGTTTGACACCAAGTTTTGCAGCGGTGTCCTTTGTACCGCGACAGTCAAACCATTCGGTCGGCTCAAGCCAGTCGCAAAACTGCCGCGCGTCTTCGTAGAGGCTTAGGTGCTGCAGAATGAGCGATAAAGAACACGTAGGCGGATGATCTTTTGGAAACTGATGGTGATCGAAGTTGTGTCGTTCAGGAACGTGTTCGTGACCGACATCCACCACGCAAACGGCGGGGCTCGCAAGATCACTTTCGGTCGGCTCTCGCCGTTCGACGGTTGTCGGATGAACAGCCAACAGAACACAGCACGCCAGAAACTCGTCCTTATGCGCGCCGCCGGGGTGTGTGAGAATTGTTTCGATAGTCATGATTTGAAAGGAAGCGCAGCGTACCGGACGAGACAGAAACCGCAACCTTTGTGGCAGGGCATCCCGAATTGCTCGGGGCCACGAACAAGCCGATCCGAATAGCGTTTGCTCAAACGACGGCCAGCTCTGCTCGGTCCCGCGAATTACGAAACACGGGTTTTGATTTCTCTGGCTAATTTGCCGGAGCGCGGCCCGCCTGATGTAACTAACAAGGCTGGTGCCCCCAATCGGTTTCCTTCAGGTCCTCTTCGTAGAGCGCCATCTGCTCCTCGGGCGTCAGCTCCTTCGGTTCCAGGGATTCGGACGCCGCTGTCCCGCCAGCCGCGCCTTGCGGCGTGCGATCACGTGCTCGTTCCGGCGAAGGGTTTCCGGCGGATTGTGAATCATTCATAACGCGCAGACTCTATCTCAATAATTGCCGGACGTCACGTGATCGTGCTGCATGAAGCCGTTCCCGCGTCACTCCGCCTCAATTCTAATTTGGTGGTCGACAGGCACGAAGCTCGTTGCAATCGCGTCGGCGAGCGGCTGCCGGACCGTTTCCGTAACCGCGACCACGGTATCCGGCGCCGCCTGAAACTCGGGGCCGTGGAACATCGTTTTTATCTGGCGCGTCTCGTAATTCTGTTTTGCCGCCACCGCTTCATCAACCTTCTTGAACGCATCAGTAAACGGGTTAATCACGAAATCTGCAGCCAGATTGATTCCTTCCGCAAGCTCGTCGGCGGAATAGGATTTGGAAGTCGGCCCCCAGGTCACCTTGTATTTCGCGGCGGTGCCACCGGTTACTTTCAACGTGAGCCGGTTCAGCTCTTCGTTGAACGGAACCAGTGTCATTCCGGAGCGGATCGAGTTGTCGCTATCAGGATCGCCTTCTGCGCAAAACGGATAGCGCGTGCTGCGAATATTTACGACTCCGTCTTTAAATCCGGTGACGGTGTGTCCATCAGAACCGCTCGCTTTGGACGTCGCAAGATCGACCGTCAACAAGCCGATATCGCCGTCCACCCCGAGCGCTTCGAGAAAGCAATACGCCATCACCAGCTGACCCGCCCAGCCCGGGTGCACCCCGTCTTTGCCCGGCACCGCGTAGTCCGCCCCGAAACGTTGCCGCGCCCCGTGATCGGCTTCCAACATCGGCCAGAACACATCGGCAAAGCGAACGCCCTCCGTCGCCGCGATATCGATGTCGATGTTGCGCAGCGTCGCCAGATTGAGATTCAGATCCTGAAGGGAAAACGCGTCCGACTTGGTCCAGCCCGGAACCTTCCCCACGCTGCCCGGTGAACCGATGACCACCCGCGCGCCCGCACCCAACAACCCGCGCACCACGGTCGAATAATTGTCGCGGTACCATTGTCCGTTCTCTGGATCATACGGCCGGTAACGATGATCGTTCATGCCGTAAAACAGTGTGGCGACGGTCGGCTTGAACCGGAAGCAGTCGTTTTCCATCCGGCGGGCGAAACCCTCGGCGGTCTCGCCGCTCCACCCAAACTGCCGGACCGTGACGTCGAACTGCGGCACACACACCGTCAGATACGTCTCCATGATGCGCGAATACATCTTCTGCTCGGTGATCGAGTCGCCGATGATGGCGAGGCGGTCGCCTTTCTTGAGCAGCAACGAATCTGCGGAGGGCGCTCGAACGAGGCGAAACTCAGTAAATGGCGCGACATCCGATCTGGGCTCGAACGGGCCTTTCACATCGGACGGTGTTTGGGGGACCTGCGCCTGAAGCGACGCGACCAGAAGCAGCGATAAAAACGCGAACCTGACGTTGGAGATCATGTCGGCAACACTGGCCGCAGCGACTGCGAGCGTCAAGCTTGGCCAACCGGTTTCAGCCAACCGGTCACCGCTGAAATCATGTGCCGACACGCATCTCCACTGAACACGTGATCCGATCCCGAGATCTGGATCAATTCCGCATTCGCGCCGGCCTTTGCGAGGATGTCTTTCGAGTCCTGGATCGGCACCACATCGTCGTCGGTTCCGTGAACGAGAAGCCACGGCACCGTGATCTTCGCGCCCCGATCCGCCACGGAACCGATGTCGGCCAGATCATCCATGAACGCTTTGGACAGCGGGCACTCCGGGTTGTCCCACATGTTTCCCTTGTCCGGTTCCACGTCGCCAAATTCCCGCCGCGCGAAGCCCGCCGTGTCCACCATTCCGGCCAGCGAAATCAACCGGTTGAGCCGCGCATCTTCACTCGCGCGAATCACGCCGACCGCGCCGCCCATGCTGTGCCCGACGAAACAGATCTCCCGATCATCCGCCGCGACGACGTCCAGCACCGCGCCCAGGTCGGCCGCTTCCTTGGTGATCGTCGAATCAACAAACCGGCCGCCGGAACCGCCGTTCCCGCTGAACGAAAACCGCAGCGCGCTGATCCCGGATTTCGCGAGACTCTCAGCGAGCGCGACGACGAAAGGCCGGTCCTTGTTCCCCGTCACCCCGTGGCCGATCACAACCAGCAGCCGACCGCCGTCCGAGCCCCGATGAAATGTGAAGTCGAGTTTCTCGCCGTGTGAATTTTTGATTTCGCTGAACATGGGCAGGCTTGTACGACAATCCTCCCGGGCGAACAAGTTTTTCGCCGCACGATCAAACAGACGCACGTGCGAAAGACGCCGTGCTGATCCAAGCCGGGTGCGCACCACCGTCGGCTAAGTGTCCCCTCCCCAGCATGATGATCTTCAGAGCGGCCCGGCGGCAAAGTGACTTGTCACCCAGACCCGCGCCATCAGGAACACGGCGCGCGCGGCAGCCGGTTGATACAACCATCGCTGTATCCGACGACCACACGTTTGCCAATGGCAGGTGAACCGGATGAGCAGTCCGGCGTACTTTACTTTGAAAGGTGCGCAATCTCGTCCTGTTCCAGCAGAAACTTCCGGCGCTTCACCAGATGTTCCTTGAGCGAGGCGACGTTTTTGTCGAGTCGCGCGAGGGCGACTGCCGGATCTTCACCGATGGCCTTTGCGCGGAGGGGGATCTCCGGTTTCAACCGCGCCGCCATCGCATCGATCACCGGAAAAAACACCTGCTCGGTGTAGGTCTCATCGAGGATCTGCCGCGTCCGTTTCAGGAACCGTTTCCGAAACTCGGGATTGGCGAGCAGCGGGCTGGAAAAATAGCCACCGGGCCGCCACCAGTGACCGCGTTTCATTTCGGCCGGTCCACCGCCCGGTGGCCGGTCGCCGGCCATGCCGAAGGTCACCGGCAGGTCGAAGAACACCTCGTCGCCGCTCTGGTCATGATAGCCCTAGGTCTTGTCCTGGTCCCATGGATACATCTCCCGTTTGCCGCCGCCCTTGCGGTCATGGTAGGTGAAGTAGTTGTTGAAGAAACCGTCCCAGTGCGACAGCACCATGTTGACGGCGAAATAAGTGGCAACCTGATCGACGTTGAAGTTGCTCTGAATCACCTCCCACTGGTCCGCTCCAGACGTGGAGTCCAATGACGCGATCAACTTGACCAGATCGGAATAGTCACGGTCGGGATGGTCCTGTTTCTCGTGCTGTCCTTCGATGCCCAGTCCGTACCACAGAATCTTGTAGAGCTCGCCACCGGACGTGATCCGGTTGCGATCGAAAAAGGAACCGTTCACCTGCTCGAACAGAAGATGATAGCCGAGCGGATGACCGTTCAGCGTCAGTCGCACAAAGTCCGTCGCGCAGGCGGCGTTGCCCAGCCGACGATACAACTCGAACGCCAGCGGCTCGGCCATCACGAACCGGTCGTTGTATTCAAAGATGACGTTCGCCGTGCTCATGCCGTGCAGGCGCCGGTCCTTTTGGAAGCGAACCTTGTAACCGGCGCTGCGCTCGGTGATGTGGACAAAGTCGAACACCTCGGTCGCACCCGTTTCCTGATCCGTGTAGATGAATGCCGCATTGCCGCGCGGAGACCGGCCCCGGGCTTGAATCACGCGCGGACGGATGGGTGAGCCCTGTCCGCTTTTCCATTCCTGCAAATACCGGCGCTCGCGCAGCGTCAACTGCTCTTCGGCGGCGGCGTTCAGCTCCGTTTCAACCCGCCCAAGCGACCTGAGCAGCGCTGCAAAATCGCCCCGAAAGGCCGAGAGCATTTCGGACCGGCCCTTGTCTGCGGCCCGCAGTGACGGACGAAGATGATTCAGCTGGGACTCCGTCAATTCAAACCGCGCGTTCAACGCCAGCCACGGGGACTCGATGTTAAGAAATCGTTTTAGAAAACCTGTCTGGTCCAGTTCAACCGGTTTGAGCCGTTCACGATACCAGACCTCGAAGGCGGCGCCCTTTTCCGTCGGCAGCGCGGTTTTCACCCCGGCGACCAGCGAATCCTGAAATGCTTTAATGTGCGCAGGAGCCTCGGCTTTCAACACCGTGACATCTGTAGAAGCCGCGGCTTCCTCCATGAACGCATTGCGTTCGGACTGCTTCGCGGCAATCAGATTGCGGAGGGCGCGATACGACGGTAGATCCAGCTCCTGGTTGACGCTCCATTCAAACCACCCTTCTTGCAGGTCGAGCGCGCCGGAAAACTCTTCCAACAACATATCCAGTTCACTGGGCTGCATGGGGCCGCTATGGGGATTCAATGATTGCAGTCGCACCCGTTCCATCTCCGCAAATTCCCGGCCCCCCGCGTGAATCATCTGAACCACCGGCATGGTAGCCGCCTCCGGGCGCGCCTGAACAAACACGGAGACCGCCGGCCGTAGGTCGTTCGGCGACGGATAAAACCGTCCGGACTTCGCGCGGTCCGTCGCATGCACGCGGAGCCGGACCAGTGAACCGGCAACCTGTCCGGGAAGCTCGGCGCTGAAGTTTTTTCCATCGGTGGATTTCATCGGAACGACCTGCTCATCTCCGACCGTGCCCGGACGAACGATGCGATAGCGCAACTCGACGGAGGCAAGACCGTCGGCATCTTCAACCGTGGCACTCACGCGGACCGGCTTGCCTGGAAGTGGCTGCGACGAGGACAGGACAAGGCCCCCGATGACCGGTGGAAAATTGGCGGAGAAACTGGCGTTGGCGCGGCCCGGTGTTCCCGCCGGTCGCGCTTCGTCCTCCGGCAGCGGTGAAGCCGACCAGTTGTCCGCGCGCTCACCGGGCATCTCTGGCGTGATCCGCTCGAGCGACGCCGAGCTGCCATCCGCCGCAGTTGGCCACGGGTCGCCATCCTTGAACACGACCCGGTCCACGGTGGCACCGGCGGCGTCCACCAGTTCGAGCGTGTCGCCACCGTTGCCGATTGATTTCTTATACTCGCCGACGACCGGGACGTCGTAGAACTCGCCGAACAGTTTGGCGTCCTTGCAAATCACGAGGAAGCCACGCGGCGGTATGGTGGCTTTCTTCTTGAAATGAAACTCAACCCCACCCGTTAACTTCCAGTCGGCAAGGTCCACGGGCTGGTCGTCCGGGTTGTAAACTTCAACCCATTCCAGATCATCGAAATCATCGGGCGCGTGGTAGAAAATTTCGTTGATGACCACACCGGCGTTCGCAGCGCTGTGAAAACACATGGGAACGAGCCCGCAGATCAGCAGGGCGCGGGCGGTTTGGATGAATTGATTCATGGAGCGAGTAATGAATTTGGAATGAGTGACCTAGTGTGTGACTGGGGAAATTCGCAGTCAATCCTAGTGACTAAATGCCCACAGATGTTCGGCGCTGCGGACATAAAGACGGTTGCCGGCGATGGCCGGAGTGCAACGAACGTTCTCACCCAGCTTGTTGACCGCCGCGACGTCGAGTGTATCACCGGCACGGAGCACGGCGAAGGTTCCTGATTCGTTCACGGTGTAGATGAATCCGTTGGCGGCGATCGGAGAGGCGATGAACTGGCCGCCAATCCCCAGTCGTTCCCGGTCGAGCAGTCGGTCGCCGGTTGCGGGATTGATCAGGGTCCACATCGCGCCGTCGCGTACGAATCCAACACGGCCGCGATAGAACAGCGGCGATGGCATTTCGGAGAGTCCCTTGGTGGTTTCCCATTTCACGTGTGTGTCCGTGCTGTCAGCCCGGCCGCCGGGTCGGATGCCGACAAAGCGGTCGGCGTTGAACTTGTCCTTTGAATATGCCATGTCAGCATCCCACTCCGCCTTGGTGACAATCCCGTCCTTGTTCGCATCTGTGAAGGAGCGCAGCAAGTTCCGCATCGGAAACATGTTGCCCGGGACGTCCTTGGAAACTTCCTTGCGAATCTGCCAGATCAGCGTTTCGGGAACTTCATCGAGAGCGAGCTGTCCATCTTTGTTTGCATCGTGATCGGCCAGGAGTTTATCCCAATCGAAAATCGGGTCATCCGGCTCGGAGGGATCCCCCAAGCCACTCCCGCCGGCAAACAACATTCCCTCTCCGACCACCGGCGTGGTGACTGCGCTGAAGCCCCAACCCCTGACCCACCACTTCGGTGGACCGCCCTTCAGGCTGTACGCCGCCACCCTTCCCTTGCCCTGGACCATGAGCTCCTCCATGTCATCGTGACGCCACACCATCGGCGTCGAGTAGCACGAGCCCGCGAGGGGACGCAGCGATTCCCACACGGTCCTGCCGGTGGCCGGCGCGAGAGCGACGAGGGTCGCGTTGGTGCTGTCTCCGTCGTGCTGCAGAATGAGCTGGCCACCCGCCAGAATGGGCGAAGTGGCAGTGCCGTACTGGGAGGGCAATCGCTCGAAGGGCCGGCGCCAGATTTCGGTTCCGTCGAAATTATAGGCGATCAATCCATATGAACCGAAGTAGGCGTAAACCCGTTCACCATCGGTGCAGGGAGTGGACGCCGCGGGTGAACTAAACCGGTGGTGATTCTCGATCTTGGCCGCGGGCGCGATCCTTCGCCACAATTCCCTACCGGTGCCTGCGTCGTAGGCCAGGGTGACCAGTTGGTTGTCTACAAACCCGGTCAGGAAAATCCGGTTGCCCCAGACAATGGGCGCGGAAATTCCCGATGGCGCGTCGACCTTCCAGAGCAGGTTGGTATCGGGTCCGAAGTGAACCGGCGGACGCGCGCCGTCTGCGACACCGGAGGCATTCGGTCCACGGAACTGTGGCCAGCTCGGCGTGGCTGCCGATAGTGCCCCCGCAGCGAAAAGGAGAAGAGTGAGTTGTTTCATGGTCTTGGAATTCGGTCGTTCGTTTGAGTTCGGGCTTATTCGGGAGAGTCCACTGAGTAGTCCGGAAGTACGATACCTGTCTCCCGGGCGTAAACGTCCCAATGGGCGATCAGCGTTCGCAACACGTCAGGGTGTTGCCCGGCCAGGTCGATCCGCTCGCCGGGGTCCAGGGCTACGTTGTAGAGTCGCCAGCTATCCGCAGTGATCTGGGGGTCGTGCGGCGCGGCGGGGTAATATTGGTCTCCGGAAGACTTCCAGACGATTTTCCACTCGCCCTGCCGGATCGCCCGATCGCCAAACAGTTCCCAGCCCATTACGTAGTCCTCAGGATGCACCCGGTCACTGGCACCCGTGAGCGCAGGCATCATCGAAGTACCGCGCAATGGCAGGACCTCGCGTTCGTGGAAGGTCTGTGGGTGTTCCACTCCGGCGACGGCCAACAGGGTCGGCATCACGTCCATGACGGTGGTCATGGAGTTTTGGATGGAGCCGCCCGGCACGGTTTTTGGAAAATGCACAATGGCCGGCACACGGATTCCGCCTTCAGCGGTGAAACCTTTGAATCCGCGAAACGGTGCGGCCCCTGCGCGCGCCCAATTGGGGCCATACCACAGGTACGAGTTTGCGCTCCCCATGTTTTCGAGGCGGTTGTCGCAGCATTGCGTCACCCAGTCCCGAAGAGCATCCCAGTCCACATCCAGGTTGGATCCCTCGGGGCCGTTGTCCGACATGAAGAAGATGAAAGTATTGTCGAACTCACCGCGGCGTTTGAGCGCGTCGAGCACGGTGCCCAAATACCGATCGAGGTCATCGACCATGGCGGCGTAGATTTCCATGTTGCGCGCGGCGATTTGTTTCTCCTCAGCGGTTAATGCGTTCCACTCTCGTTCGCCAGGAACTCGGGGAGTCGTTTGCATGCCCGGCGTCACCAGGCCGAGCTCTTTCATCCGTGCGAACCGTGCGGCTGGCAACACGTCGTAGCCTTCGTCATAGCGGCCCACATATTTCGCGATCGATTCGGCGGGCGCCTGCAACGGCCAGTGCGGGGCACTGTATGCCAGATAGGCGAAAAACGGCCGGCCATCGTCCGGCTGGTTGTCCAGATATTCAATGATGCGTTCGCTGAAGGTCCGGCTCGAATAGAAGTCGGCCGGTAGCTGGACCAGCTTTCCGTCCTCGCGATAGATCGCCGGATTCGGACCGATGACCGGCAGGTCGGTGAAGTGTCCGGCTCCACCCTGCAACAGCGCAAACGAACGCTCGAACCCACGGGCCGCCGGACTCGTTTCTTCCGTCAGGCCAAGATGCCATTTTCCTGCCATGTAGGTGTGATAGCCCGCGTCCCGGAGCAACTCGGGCAGCGCGGCCACCCGGGGGCTCAAGTATCCTTCGTAACCGGGGTGGCCCTGTTGATTGGGGCGCATCGTCTCAACCATGTTGCCGAGTCCGGCCAGGTGGTTGTCCGTGCCCGACAGCAACATCGAGCGAGTTGGTGAACAGGTCGGAGCGGAGTAGAACTGGGTGAGTCGGACACCCGCCTTGGCGAGCGCGTCGAGATTGGGCGTATGGATTTCGCCACCGAACGCGCCGATGTCGGTGTAGCCGAGATCGTCCGCGACGATCAGCAGGATATTTGGGCGTGTCGGTTGGGACGCCGCGCCGTGCGCCGCGAGCGAGGCAAGAACCCCGATCCCGGTCAGCAACATGCGAAGACGCGGCACCGAGCATCCGAAGTGGGGTTGTTGGTTGTGATTCATATTGTTGTTTACTGTCGGATACGTTCGTAGACCTCGATTTGTTCGAAGGGCTCGCCGTGCTCGTCCGTGCCGCGTGTGGTCTCCCGCTTCGTTTTGCCATCTGCGCTGACGACCTTGTGCCGCACGATCACCTGCTTCCCGCCTCGCAGGCTCGTCACATACCAATTACCGGGACTCACCAGGGTCTCAAAAAAGGTCATTCCCTCTGGGCTTTCTTCGTCAATGATTGTGACGACTCCCCCTTGGGCGGGGTAGGTGATGCGAAAGGTCACCGGCGCGCCGTCTTGCTGGATGCCTTTTTGGGCCAGTTCGATTCGGCCACCCTCGACTTCACGGATAACCTCGGTTAGTTCCCTGGGCGGGACCTCCTGCATCGCGGTTGAAAAAGTTAATTCCGCGACCTTGAGTTTCCAGGTGCCGATAATCGGGTCTGCCGCCCAGGCCGGAACCGCGACCGCGAACAACACCGCAAGAGCAATCGCAGTCGAAAGCGACCGGCGAGCGCCGACGCGGATCTGGACTGCGACATTAGAGGAACCGGTGAACCTGGCGGAAGCCAGGGACATGGTGGATTTGGTGTGAATCATAAGGTGTCTCATATCGCGGGTGCTGTCGGTACTTTCGATTGCCTGTCCGGCTATCACTTTTCAGGCACGCGGAGAGTGACGGTTCCGGGCCAGTTCGCGTCTTGAGCGATCCAGTTGCTTAGTTTCGTGATCTCATCTTTCGTCAATGCGGGGTATTTGTTGCGCTTGGCCAACGGTGGCATTTCGAGATCCTCCACCTGGTCCTGGACCAGGTGAATCAGTTGGCCCCCATCGGGGTTACCGGGAACAATCACCGGCTCTCCGCGATTGCCGCCTTTGAGCACGGACGCGCGGTCAATCATCGCGAAACCGCCCTTGGGTCTTTCGCCGCTGTGGCACGCCACGCATGAACGTTCGAGCAAGGGCTGAATGTCGCGAGTGAACTCGACGGGGGGCGTGATATTTCCTGCCGCAGTAGCGGTAATCGTCGGAGTCGGCGTGGAGGCTTTCGCCAGCACTGCGGCAGGTGGTGGGGTCTGCGACGGATCGAGTGACATGGCCAAAGCCATCACCGCCCAACTGGTCGCGGCGCTCGAAATCCAACCGTCCTTGCCGTAGGGGAAACCACTTTCCATTGGTGGCTGGAACGGGAAGGCCCGGCGCTTCACCCGCCATGTGCCGTCTTCGAATTGGGTTCGGAGGAGGAATCCCAGGCCCTTCTGCACGGCAGGGTCTCCGGGAGGAAGCCCGGCGACCTGCAGCGCGTAGAGCGACTGGCCGGTGGCGTAGGCATCGCTGGGAAGATTCGCCAGCTGGCCCCAACCTCCGTCAGTGCGTTGCTGCCGGATCAATGACTCCGCGAGTTTCTTTAGTCGGCCGGATCGCTCGTCGGCCCACGCGAGGCCGAGCAGTTGATACGCGCGTTCCTCGTTGCCTTCCGGCTCCGCGTTGGCCAACCAGGCTTTCGCGCGGCGCACCCGTTGGTCGATCTCGCGCTGGCGCCCGGGGGGCGCATAGGACTGGATCGCCTGCAGTGCGAGTGCGGTGGCCACGATGTCGCTCGACTGGATCGGAGGGCGTGGAAGATTCCACGCCCAGTGTCCGTCCGGATGTTGCATCACGGTCAACTGGTGCACCTGTGAATCCGTGGTTATGGAAGGAGCCTGCTTGTTCAGACGCCCCGCGAACAGGGCATAGCCGTATTCGATGGCTGGTGCCGGGTGGAACGTTGCTTCCAAATTCAATTCCTGCGCCTGGACGGCGAAGTGTTCAATATCCGTCACCAACTGACTCAACGCCACCTCGTCCACCGCAAGGTGTCGGTTTTGCGCCAGGCTGATCGCGCCCAACGGGAGGAATTGCTGGTGACACGAAACACAGTCCTGCCTGCTCGCGTGGCGGAGTGCGGAGGCCTTGGATTCAATGGACGACTCTTGAAGCGGCGGCAGCGCGCGCCGCACGGCATCGGCGATCATGGCGTTGTCGCCGGAATCCACCACGGTTCGCGCCGGTTGGGCAGTTTGTTTTTCCGGGAGCGACTCAACCTTCCGCGCGTCTGCCTCGCGCAGGGCAATGACGACGGGTGTCTCCCCGCGCTTCTGAGCGAGCATCAACGGGGTTTGCGCCACGCCGAGAAAGTTGTCGACCGGTTGACCGCCTTCGGCGTCTGCGTCCGCGCCGCGTTTGAGCAGCAGTTGCACCAGCGTGTCGTCCAGTTTCTCCGAGGACGCCGCCCAGTGTAAGGGCGTATAGTTGGCCCGCAAGTCGCGTTGATCCACCTCCGCTTCGGCGTCGAGCAGGATCCGGGCAACGTCGGCGTTCCCCGCCCAGGCGGCGTGCGAAAGGGCGCTGCCCATTTGTGTGAATCCGTTGACGTCCGCGTCCCGCGCGAGCAGCAGCCGGGTCAATTCCTGATTACCGCGGAAGGCCGCCCACATCAACGGCGTCCGGCCGCCACCGAAAAGGAAACCGTCGAGATCCATGTTGGGCCGGGCGTTCACGTTGGCACCCTGATCGAGCAACAGGCGAACCGATTGGGGGTCCTCCGCGGCCACCGCGGCCATCAGAGCGGTTGCACCGAACCCATTGGTCGCGTTCACCTCCGCGCCCCGGGCCAGCAGAAGTTTCACCGTCCCGCTGTTGCCGGGCATTCTCGCAGCCAGAATCAGCGCGCTGTTGCCCAGTTGAGAACGCGCGTTGATATCCGCTCCAGCGGTGATGAGCAGACGGGCCTTGTCCGCAAACGTCGCGGCTCGCAAGAGCGCGGTGGCGCCGACCTAGTTCGTGGCGTTGACGTCGGCTCCCGCTTCTATCAACAGCTCCAGAATGCCGGTGTCGGCGTACAGACCGGCGGCCATTAACGGCGTGTCGCCTGCCTCGTTGTGGGCTTTAAGGTCCGCTCCGTTTTTCAACAGCGTCTGCACGGTGGCGCGATCACCGGTGCGGATGGATTGAAACAGATCGTCGGCGGTGGACGCCGGTTCAACCGCCAGAAGCGAGGAACAGGCAAGCCATCCGATGAGTGTGGAGACGATGAGGTTTTTCATGGTTGTAGATTGATCGGTGTTGGTTTCGGAGATCCCAGATTGTTTTCCAAAAGTGCTGTCGCCATGCTGACGCCTCTCAGTTCTCAAACAGAATGATGTCCCAACGAACGTGGAGTGAATCCGGTTCCATGTCCGGGCCGGGTGATTGAATCACGCCGGTGGCGGCCGGGGCGGTTTTGCCGAGCATGGTGAAGAGGCTGTCCTTTTCGTTCAGCGGTTCGTCCGGGAAAAACATCTGTGTCACGAACCGGCTCTTTTTACTGACAACCTCGAAGTGAATGTGCGGCGGTCGCGTCCAGCCGTCTCCCACAGGGTACGCGCCCGGCTTTATCGTCTTGAATCGGTAACCGCCCTCCTTGTCGGTCTTCTGCACGGCATAACCTTGGAAATTGGGATCAAGCGGGGCATCACTTTGATCTGCCGCATGGGCGTATCGGCCATGGGTGTTGGCCTGCCACAATTCCATCTTCGCGCCGCTCACCGGTTCGCCTTTGAGATTGAGCACGCGCCCCATCAGATGAACGACCTTGCCTTCTGCCCTCTGCTTGTGTCCGCGAATGGTTGTCAGGTCGGCATCGACTTCCAACGGTTTGTCCAATGGGTAGAAGGGGCCCATCACATTTTCGGGAGTCAACATCAGCGTCGGCTCGGCGGCCAGAAATGAATGGGTAGGCGAAATCAATGCACCGCCGGCCAACGCCAGGGTCAGGTGAATTGCTTTTCGGCGGGTGATGACGTGCGGTGGGTCGTTCAGTAGCTGGTTCATGGTTGGCTTGTTCCTGTTTGGGGTGGTTCCCATCATATTGCTAGGGTTCGAGATTCATGCGGCGGAGCAGGTCGGCGAAGCGCGGGTCTGACCGCAGCGGGTCGTACGCTGGATGTTTGATATAGGAGAACGGGCCGCTGCTGAAGATCGACTTGTCGTCATAAGCCTTTTCCAACCACTCGAACGCCCTGTCCTTTTCCCCGAGGGCCAGATAAATCATGGCCCGCGACGCGGGCGGAACATATCTCTCCTTCGAGATTTCATCCAACTCTTCGAGCACACGCCGCGCATCCGATTCTCTGCCCGCCACGGCGTAGGCATATCCCAGCACCGACCGGGCATCGGTGCTTTCTTTGTGCTCGGCCACCGTCTTTTCGAGCCCGGCAATGCCCTGCTCGTAATTCAATTGCTGAAGATAGAAGAGGCAGAGAGTAACGTGCCCGGGAATGAAATCCGGTGCAAACTCAACCAGTTTTTGTCCTTCTTTTACTGCTTCTTCAGATTTCCCCCTGAAGTAGAGATTCAGCCCGACATTCAAATGAGCACGAATGGACAACGGATCGAGCTCCAGCACCCGGCTCAATTCCACTTTGGCACTATCGAACCGTCCCATGGATTGCAGAGTGACCATATAAAATTCATGGACACTCGGTTCATTGGGATTGAGCGCAATGGCCCGCTTCAACTCCTGCTCGCCTCCCGACCAGTCCCAGTCGTACTTGGCTTTGATCCAGCCCAATACCGCGCGGGCTTCCGGAAGCGTCGGGTCCAATTGGATCGCATTTAGGGCGGCGTCCCGTGCGCTCGCAAAACCCTCGCCCGGAGGAACCATGACAAAGAGGGCAAGATTCAACTGGCACTCAGCCAGGCCGGCATACGCCAGCGCATAGTCGGGGTCCTTGTTGATGGCTTGCCGATAATACGTGATGCCCTTTCGAAACCCATCCTCAGTCATCTTGTTCAACCAGTAACGTCCTTGCAGATAATCCTCATAGGCTTCCGGACTCGCGGGGTAACTTTTCACCACCCGATTCTCCTCTTCGTCCGTCAGGCGCTGGCTCAGCGCCATCGTCATATCCCGGGCGATCTCGCCCTGCAACGCGAAGATGTTCGTGGCCTTGCCACTGTATTCCTCTCTCCAGAGACGGTCATCGTTTTGGGTGTCGATCAACTCGGCGCTGATGGTCAGCGTATCGCCCTGCTGGGTGATGCGCCCTTTGAAGATGGCCCGGACATCCAGCTCGCGCCCGATGGTTCGTGAGTCGGTGTCCTTCCCCTTGTAGCGAAAGGCCGAGTCCCGCGACATCACCTGAAGATTCGGCGATTGGGACAGGCTGTAGATGAGGTTCTCGGTAATTCCGTCGCTGAGGTATTCCCGGTTGGGATCGCCGCTGGCGTTGGCGAAGGGCAGCACCGCAACGGGATCAATCGCTTCCCATATTCTTACGGTTTGATCCAGACCGCAGGAGGCGAGCTGCCGACCATCCGGGCTGAAGGCGACGTCGTACACCGGTGCCGTGTGTCCAATCAACGTCCGCAGAGCTTCGCCGGTCTCCGCGTTCCAAAGGCGCACGATGTTGTCCATGCCGCAGGAGGCCAAACGTCGTCCATCCGGACTGAACGCCGCCCCAAGGACGATCCCGCCATGAGCCCGGGGAATGTGCCGTAGCTTTTCACCGGTTTCGACATCGAGAATAAAGATGCCCTCGAAGCCATCGCCTGACGCCAGCCGGCGCCCATCCGGGCTGAAGCCAATGTGCGAGAACTCGCGCGCGGCACTCTGTGGGAGGAGTTCAAAACCGTCTTGCGGTTCGGTGAGGCGGGTGGCGTCCCAGCGCAGCGTCTCGCCGTGGTTCCCGACGGAGACGAGGTAACGCCCGTCAGGACTGAACCTCAGAGTGTCGATGAACGACTGATGCCCACGCAGGACGTTGGTCTGGCTTCTGGTCTTTCGGTTCCAGACCAGGATTTCTCGATCGACGGTACCCCCCGCCACCCAGTCGCCGTCCACGGAGATGTCGGCACACATGATGAGGCGCTCTTCTCTCGGCAAGGATTGGACGATCTCGGGCGAGTTTGCGTCGTGGACATCCACACACGCTAAGCCAGTCGTTCCAATTTCTCTTGGCGAAACCCTGTGGCGGCCATCCGGACTGAATGTAATGTCGAAGATGCCATGGAAGCTACCCACCTGGCGGTGTTCAACGGTGTCCCAGACCAAACCCCGGTTGTCCTGATCCACCGAAACCAGACGCCCCTGCTTGGAGGGATCGAAGGCCAGCGAAAACACGCGATTCGTGTGCCCGGCCAATGAGAAGAGTTCCCGCCGTTCAGCCAGCGGAGACGCCTCCCAAACTTGCACGGTGCCGTCCAGACTTCCCGAGATCAGCCGGCCGCCGGGAGCCACGGCGATGGCCGAGACGGAATTGGTGTGCCCGTCCAGCGAAAGGATTTCCCGTTCCTTGAATGGCTCCCAGATCTTGATCTCCCGGCCCGCTCCCGCCGAGATCAGGCGGGTTCCGTCAGGAGTAAAGGCCACCGAGTTGATCTAGGCAGCGTGTCCCTCGAGCGTCGCTTCGAGTTCCCAAGTCGAGACATCCCACAGCTTGAGGGTGGTGTTGCCGCCACCGGCCAGCAAGCGGCCGTCCGGGCTGAACGCCAGACCCGAGACCGGCGCGGGATAATCCAACTCTTTCACAATTTTCCCCCAAGTCGTTTCCCAGATTCGGATGTCTTTTTTTCCGTTCCCGCAGCGAGCCAGTGGCTGTCCGGGTCCGGGCTGTAGGCGAGTGAGTAGCACATACTCTCCACTTCGATCTGCAGTTTCGGGTGCCGGCTTGAGACGTCCCAGATGGCGATTTCCTCATCGTCCTTCTTTGCGATTGCGATTTCCTTGCCGGAGGGATGAAAGGCAATGGCATCAATCTCATTCTTACTGCCCTGAAAGGAGCGAACAAGCGTGCGATCTTTCTTGTTCCACAGCGTCGCCATTCCATTCGTCGACACGGCCGCCAGGAGCCGGCCGTCGGCACTGAAAGCGCACCATGACTGAGCCTCGAACAAGGGAGGCGGCACCGGTCCCAGCACCTGAATCCGTTTTAGAGTGCCTGCGGTCGTCAGTTCGGCAACCTGCAAAAATCCGCCCGTGATCAAGGCCACATCCCGGCCGTTCGAACTGACGGCCATCGAGTAGATGGGATCCGGAAACCGGGTGACGGGTTGCCCGGCGGCGATGGCGATGGACCGGTGCCGGACATGACCCCATTCCCAACTTCGCAGTTCTTCGGGACAATCGTCCAGCAGCTTGAGTGCGTGGGCCGGTCGGTTGGCTGACATTTCTTCATACGCCAGTGCGATGTTTTGGAAGTAAATGTTTTCCTTCAAGGCCGTCGCCGTTTCGTCGGCCTCCCGACGGGCGGTGTTGGCCACTTCAGCCGCCTTGATGGCTTTCTGTTCACTGCCTTGCGCCAGCTTCTCGTTCGAATTTGCTTTCTTCTGTGCCGCCGTGGCAGCTGTGCTGGCCCTTGTCGCCCGCACAGCTTGATAGGAGCTGAACAGGACCGCGACGATCAACAGGGCAGCCACTGCCGCGGCGACTCGCATATACCTGCGGTTCCTGCGATAGAACTTGCTGAAATGGTAGCTGAAGGTGGGAGCGGCGGCGGAGACGGGCTCGTTGTCCAAGTGCCGCTTGATATCGGCGACGAGTCCGTTGACCGTTTCGTAGCGGTGCGTCCGGTCCTTCTCCAGGGCCTTCATCACGATCCAGTCGAGATCTCCTTGAAAGGTCGTACCCAACGCGCTTACTTCCATGCTCCGGTTCTTCGCAAGGACCGTCCGCTCCTCGTGCTGCATCGTGCTCAAGCGCGTGCTCGGCTTGGGAGGTTCCTTCTCGGCGATGACCTTTTGCATCTCACCATAGCCCATGCTCATCAGTTCCTTTGATGGGAATGGCGTGGTGCCGGTCAACAGTTCGTAAAGCAGCACGCCGAGTGAATAGACATCGGTCCGCGTATCGACATCCAATCCGCTCATCTCTGCCTGCTCTGGCGACATGTAAGCGGGTGTCCCGATCATCTGGGCGTAGTTCGTGAACAGCGTCTTCTCGGTGAGTTTCTGATTGGTCGCCTTGGCAATGCCGAAGTCGATGACTTTGGGAACGGGGCTTCCATCGTGCAACGTGACCATCACGTTGCTCGGTTTGATGTCGCGATGGATGATGCCTTTTTGGTGGGCATGCTGGATCGCCTGACAGACCGGCATGAAGAGGCGCAGCCTCTCCACAGTGGAGAGCTTGTTCTTGTCGCAGTATTCGGTGATGGGAACACCACGCACCAGTTCCATCACAAAATAGGGACGGCCGGTATCAGTAGCGCCCGCATCCAACACCTTGGCGATGTTGGGATGATCCATCATCGCCAGGGCCTGACGTTCGACCTCGAACCGGGCGACGACCTGTTTGGTGTCCATGCCCAGCTTGATGATTTTCAGCGCGACCTTGCGTGTCACGGGTTCGGTCTGTTCGGCCATGTAAACGACACCCATTCCGCCTTCGCCGATCTGCTGGAGCAGTTTGTAGCGGTCGATGGTGGTGCCTGGGCCTTCGATGATGGTGTCTTTCAGTGTTTGGTCCGGGTCCAGAGCCGGTGCCTCGAGGAAGCTGTCTTCCACATGTGCTTTGACGAGGGCGTTTACTTTCTCGAACAACGAAGGATCGTCGGCGCACGCGCCTTCGACAAATGCAGCGCGTTCAATGGCGTTTTCCTTGTCGATGGCTTTGAGGTAGATGGCCTTGGCCCGGGCTTCCTTCTGATGGTCTGGTGGGTTCATCGTGTTGATCTGTTAACCTCAATGCGAACGAGAACTGAAATCTCCGCCAAGTTTCTGAAAAAGCTTTCAGGTTCCGTGGATCTCGGTTCGCAACCATGAGCGGGCGTAATTCCAGAGACGTTCGGCAGACCGCTTGGGCAGGTTCAATGAATCGGCTGCCTCCGTCATGTTCATGCCGACAAAATACCGGAGTTTGACGAGGCTCGCCGCTTGCGGGTCGAACTGGGCCAGCCGGTCGAGCGCGTCATTGACCGCGAGCAGTTCGTTGTCCGGCGCGGTCTGGACAATGTCCAGATGTTCCAAACCGGCGCCCTCATCCAATTCATGTTTGCGGCGAAGCGCCCGTTTGCGGGCACGGTCAATCAAGATACGGCGCATGGCCTCCGCCGCGGCGGCAAAAAAATGTCCGCGATTGTCCCAGCAATTGTTTTCCTTCCCGCTGAGCCGCAGCCAGGCGTCGTGGACGAGTGCGGTGGGCTGGAGGGTTTGCCCCGGTTGCTCCCGCGCCATCTTTTGCGCGGCCAGCCGACGCAATTCCTCATACACCAACGGCAACAACTCCTCGGCGGCTTTGGAATCGCCGGAGTCAATAGCACTCAACAGTTGAGTCACATCGCCGGGCATGGTGGGAGCGTTACCCACCGGGGGGACCTACGCGAGCACGAAGGTTTCGGCCCGGTGATCAACCGCCGGGCAGATCGTCAGTGCGTTTGAACCAGGTCACTGATTTCAGTGTTCGCAATCAGTCCAACGAGAAAGTCGACTTCTGCGGCGAGATCAATCTGGTAATCGGCCTTCAGGCGACGTTCGACCGGAGCCCGAAGGCCGGCCGGGAAGATCCCGGCACCGTGCAGTGCCCCAACGAAAGCGCCGACAAGTTGCGCGTAGGAATCCGTGTCGTGCCCCCACTCGATGCTGAGTTGCAACGCGGCCAATGGATCGTAGTTGCATATATCCAGGCACGCGAATGCGACTACGACCGGCACCTGTGCTTCCCATTTGATCGTGTTCTTAAACTCGCGTTCCAACGTTTCGAACATTCTGGCCGGCTGGCCGTTCGCGTTTCTTGCAGCAGCCGTGGCGACATCCAACCATCGATCAACGGGGCGAGTTACCCATGGAACTTTTTTGTAGCCATACGGATCGGTCATTCGCATGGCTTCGTTGATCGTGTTCCAAACAGTTGAGTCCGGTTTTCCGTTAGTGGGGATCGTCAGGGCGACGGCAAGTCCGGCGACCAACGCGGCGTTCAAGTCCTTTCCGAATCCGTTGTCGAAAAATCCCAGATGGTACGCCGCACGGTAGGCCGGCCCGGGCTGGCCTGGAAAAAGCGCCGCGAGCGGCAACAGCGACATCTGTCCCGAACACGTCGGCAAGCCGCCCCACATGCGCGCCGGAGGAAGCGCGATTTCCGGATCTCTATTGCCGAGGACCCAGCGCGCGCTTTGTTCCCACTCGCGCAACCATTCCTTGTTCAGTTGTTTGAACGCATCGTTGTCCTTGATGGCCGCACTGTTCGACCAGTCGAGATGGGCGCGAGCAAACGCCTCGACGCTGACGGGCCAGCCAGCTCGCTCATCCGCGGAGTGAAGCGCCTGCAACAAGATAAGTTTGTGCCGGCTGTCGTCCGTGATGCTGCCGGGCAGGGCATCGACCGTCCATTGGGCATAGGGCTCTGGAGCAGAGCGAAGGACCTGATACGATTTCAGTTCCAGGCGATCCACCGCCGCTTGAAGTGAGGCCGGGTTGATGACCTCGCCGGCTCCCCAGACCTTCGGCGGGTTTCCCAATCGTTGGACATCGTCGCGATTCTGGAACTCGATCGGGCCGCCCAGCGCATCACCGATCATCGAACCAACCAGCAATCCGTGAATCCGCTCACGGAGCGTGGCGGGAGCGACGCCCTGAGCAATCGCGCTCAAGAGACCAGGCAGAGTGCAGGCGATCAGCGAACTGGTTTTCAGGAAATGGCGACGGTTCATGGCAGGCGGAGCGCCCACAAATTTCTATCAGGTTGCAAAACCATCTGTCTCGAAATTTGAAGCAATTGTTTGCGTTGTTCGCAACCGTAGCCGAGCGGGAGTTGCGCGTACCCGATCAACCGCCGCATCACTTCGACCCCGGCGAGCTGAAGCATCAGTTTTACGTCGTGACTCGACGGCGGCTGGTACCGTCGGAGAAAGAGGTCGATCAACTCCGGATCCTGGCGTCCCAAAAGCAGGTGCGCGATGAACACGGCAGGATCGAATTCCGAACGCCCAAAATACGCAAACTCCGGATCAATGATTCGGGGGCCGCTCCCCGTCTTCAAAAAACTTCCCGGGAAAAAATCGCCATGCAAAAGATGCTCACCCTCCGACAAATAGATCCCGGCGAGTGCGTGGACTTGGTTCACGTAGTCCGCGTCCGCTCTGAACTGCTCTGCGGCGGACCTCAACCCCGGCGAAATCTCATCCAAATCCAGACCGTTATCGGTCTGCAGCGGGATGAAGAATATGTGCTGCGCATTCAGTTCACGCATTTCGTGATTGGCCAGGCCCCGTCGATTGGTTTCGTTCTCGAAGCTACCGTGAAGCTCGGACAGGTAGTCGGCCAATGCGTTGATCTCATTTTTACTGAACGCGTCACCGCGATAGATGCCCGTATAGTCACTGCCGACCCCGAGATCTTCCAGCACGATCAGGCGCGACTTGCCGTCTGAATGAAGCAGTGCCGGCATCGTGCCGGCAATTTTTTGGTTCGACCGGACAAGTTCGTAGAATTCAATCTCGCGAATCGCGCGATCCCAGGGGGCTTCGAACTGCGGATATTTCTCAACCCATGGCCGGGCCTGTTTCACGATGACTGTCCGGTGGTTGGTCGTGACGCGAACCGTGCAATTCATGTTGCCGTCACCCGCTTTTTCCGCACGCACGAGTTCCTCTCCGGCGTCCAACAAACGCGTCCGGGCCAGAAACCTGCCCAGCCGCCCGGGTTCGGCGGCGGTCAGAAAGAAAATATCCGGGTGCGAACGACGCCATTCATCGGGTTGCATAAGGCAACTTTTTCATAGATTCGTGATAAAGAGAACCGTGGGGGCGGAAAATTCCCGAACAGGCGACCGGTTCTCAACCGGTTGGCGTTCGATCCGTGTCGTGATTCAGAAGACGGTAATCAGTATTCAGTGAAACCGTTTTCAGTTACGACCACTCTTCGCGGGCCATGCTGTTTTCCACGGCTTCACTTCCTTTGCGCTCTTCTGTTGACCCCGGTCTGCCAGCGTGTTGAGCAATCAGTCTGTCTGACGAACATGGGTGAACACTGTCGCTCTCTGGACCGCGGTCTTCCAGCCCGCAGCGGCTCCGGGAGTCTATGGCCCGCTCAAATATTTTTCAAACATCTGAACCCTTCTCAGCTGCAGCGGCCAGGATCGCTGCGGTCCGATTCCTTCGCAATTCGTGCGAATTCGCGAAATTCGCGTACCCTGTCGGCTGCCTGTTCGGCTCGGGGCAGCCAAATTACCGGTTGTGCGTCTCGTTTACATTGGGTAGTAATGGTCCGTTCCACGACGACGACAGATAACTTCCTCCACGGGAAGGATCGCGTGCATCACCCGGCGTTCGTCGCCGTCGCGGTTCAACAGACCAAATCGAAATGGAACTACGCCGTATGCTTACTGTCGCCCGCCCAAGATTTACGTTGTTGTTCGGAGCCCTGCTGTTCGTCGCGCCGCTGATTGGCCTCGCGACTGAGGATTCGCTTGCCGCCGACGCGAAACCCGTCAGTTTCTATCGCGATGTGCGCCCGATCTTTCAGGAGAAATGTCACGGCTGCCATCAGCCTGCGAAGAACAAGGGGGGCTATGTCATGACGGATTTTGACGGCCTGTTGAAAGGCGGCGAGAGCGAGGAACGGGCGATTCTTCCGGGCAACCCCGCGCAAAGCCATTTGGTCGAACAGATCACACCGGTCAACGGCGAAGCCGAGATGCCGGCAAAGGGGGGCCCGCTGACGGAGAAGGAAATCCTGCTGGTCAGCCAATGGATCGCTGACGGAGCGCTCGATGACACCCCGGCCAGCGCGAAGACAGAATACAATCGGGAGCATCCCCCGCTCTACACCCGGCCTCCGGTGGTAACTTCGCTCGATTATTCTCCCGACGGCAAATGGCTCGCGATCGCGGGCTATCACGAAGTGCTGCTGCATCGCGCCGACGGCTCCGGTTTGGTGGATCGTCTGATCGGGCTCTCTGAGCGAATTGAGTCGGTCAGATTTTCATCCGACAGCACCAAGCTCGCAGTGACTGGCGGTCTGCCGGGCCGGATGGGTGAGGTTCAGGTTTGGGACGTTGAAAAGCGCGAACTGAAAGTGTCCGTGCCGGTGACATTCGATACCGTTTACGGTGCGAGCTGGTCACCGGACGGCGAGCTCGTCGCATTTGGTTGCGCGGACACGACATTGCGCGCAATCAATGCCAAATCTGGTGCGGAAGTTCTTTATCAGGGATCTCACGACGATTGGATTCTGGACACGGTCTTCTCGCTGAAGGGCGATCACGTGATATCCGTTGGACGCGATCAGACAGTCAAACTGACCGAGCTCGAGACGCAACGTTTTGTCGACAACATCACGTCGATCACGCCGGGCGCTTTGCGCGGTGGTCTGGCCGCCGTCGCCCGCCATCCAACACGAGATGAAGTGCTCGTCGGTGGCGCGGACGGGACGCCGCAGATCTACCGGATCCAACGTGAGACGAAACGCGTGATCGGCGATAATGCCAATCTGATCCGTCGTTTCCCACCGATGACCGGTCGTATTTTCTCCGTGGATTTTTCGCCCGATGGAAAACGCATTGTCGCGGGCAGCAGCTTGAACGGTGTTGGCTACGTCAATCTGTATTCGACCGACTATGACACGACGCTGACCGAGGAACTGAAGGCGGTTCTCGAGAAAACTTCCGGCAGCCGTTCCGGGGAGGAGAATGCGAAGATCGAAGCGTATCGCACGAACAACATTCAAGTGCTCGCAAGCATCGAGGTTCCGGCCGGCATCTACGCGGTGGCATTTAGTCCGGACGGCAAGTCAATCGCCGTCGCCGGCCACGATGGTATGATCCGCCTCGTTGATGGCCAGTCGGCTGCGTTGCAAAAACTGTTCACGCCGGTGCCGCTTGAGAAGGTGATCGCCGAAAACATTTACAGGATCACGACACAGCCTTCGACCGTGAAGCTTGCGAACGAATACGAATACGCTCAACTGGTCATCACCGGCTGGACCGCAGACGGCGAATCAATTGACCTGACTCGGACCGCCAAACTTGAGTTCCCGAAGTCGCTGTTTGATATTTCGGACAAGAAGGTGTTACGCGGGAAAACAGACGGACAAGGCAAGCTGCGGGTGAGCCATCAGGGAATTGAGACGACGGTGCCGGTGATGGTTTCCGGGATGGGCGAGACGTTTAAGCCGGACTTTGTTCGCGACGTGAACCCCGTCCTCTCACGCCTCGGTTGCAATGCGGGGACATGTCATGGTTCGAAGGATGGAAAGAACGGATTCAAGCTGTCGTTGCGCGGCTACGATCCAATTTTTGATGTGCGTTCATTCACCGATGATCACGCCGGGCGTCGGATCAATCTGACATCGCCCGATGAAAGCCTCATTCTGCTCAAGGCCACTGGAACCGTCCCGCACGAAGGCGGCCAACGAACCAAGGTTGACGAAGACTACTACAAGATCTTGCGGGCCTGGATCGAAAACGGAAGTGAGCTGAATCAGGAAACTGCGCGCGTGGAATCAATCCAGATGTATCCGTTCAATCCGGTGCTCGCCAAACCGGGCGACGAGCAGCAGTTTCAAATCATGGCCCGCTACTCGGACGGCACGACGCGGGACGTGACGTTGGAAGCGTTCATCTCCAGCGGAAACACGGATGCGGCCGACGTAGCCAAGGAAAACCCGACCGTTGTGCGGGCAACGCGACGCGGTGAATCTCCGGTGATGGCGCGGTTCGAGGGGGCCTACGCAGCCACGACGCTGACAGTGATGGGCGACCGAGACGGATTCGAATGGGCCGAGCCCGAATCGTTCAACGAGATCGACATCCTCGCGGCCGCGAAATGGAAAAGGATGCGAATTCTCCCTTCCGAAGTTTGCACCGACGCTGAGTTTATTCGTCGCGTGCATCTCGACTTGACCGGGTTGCCCCCATCAGTCGACGAGCTGCGAGCGTTTCTTGCCGACGAAACAGATTCGAGAATGAAGCGCGAGAAGCTGATCGACGAACTGGTTGGCAGCCCGGCCTACGTCGATTATTGGGCGAACAAGTGGGCGGACCTTCTGCTCGTGAATCGCAAGTTTCTGGGCGCGGAAGGCGCGGTAAAGTTCCACGAATGGATTCAGAAGAACATCGAAGACAACGTCGCTTACGACGAGTTCGCCCGCTCGATCATCACCGCCAACGGATCGAATCGCGAGAATCCTCCGGCCTCGTATTTCAAGATTCTGCGCACGCCTGAGGACACCATGGAAAACACCACACAACTTTTCTTGGGAACGCGATTCAACTGCAACAAGTGTCACGATCATCCGTTCGAACGCTGGACACAAAATCAGTATTACGAGATGTCCGCCTACTTCGCGCGGGTGGGTTTCAAAATGGATCCGGAGAGCAAGGACAAGCGAATCGGCGGGACAGCCGTCGAAGGAGCGAAACCCCTTTACGAAATCATCTACGAACAGGACACGGGCGAAGAGGTCCACCTTCGCACCGGCGAAATTGCCGCGCCTGGATTCCCGTTTGGCGTTGAGCACGAAGCGGTTGAAGACGCCAACCGCCGCGAACAGCTTGCCGCCTGGATCACGTCGGAGAACAATCCTTACTTCGCCCGCAGTTACGTGAACCGCATTTGGGGCTACCTGAATGGCCTGGGAATTATCGAGCCACTTGATGACATCCGGGCCGGCAACCCGCCGTCGAATCCCGTGCTCCTCGACTGGCTGACCGAGCAATTCGTCGAAAGCGGTTTTGACGTGCAACAACTCGTGAAGAAGATCTGCCAGTCGCGCACCTATCAGCTGTCGATCAAGACCAACAAATGGAACAAGGACGATACCGTGAATTTTTCGCATGCAACGCCGAAGCGGCTGCCTGCCGAAGTGATGTTTGACTCGGTCTATTTCGCGATGGGTTCGGTGCCCAAATTCCCCGGCATGCCAGCAGGCACGAGGGCTTCGCAGCTGCCGGATTCGGGCGTGAAACTGGACGATGGATTTCTTGCGACACTTGGACGTCCGGCCCGCGAAAGCGCCTGCGAGTGTGAGCGCGCGAACGACATCCAGTTGGGCTCGGTCATGTCGCTTGTAAGCGGCCCGAGCGTCGACAACGCGATCAGTGACCCGGACAACGTGATCGCGAAGCTGCTGCTGGAGATGCCTGAGAACGACAAATTGATCGAAGAGCTTTACCTGCGAATTCTCAATCGGCCGGCAGACGAAGCGGAGGTTCAAACCCTGCAGGAGGCATTTTCGTTTGTTGAAACGGACCATGAAGAGTTGGTGGCGGAGCTGGTGGATTACGAGATCGAACTCGCACCGATCACTGCACAGAACGAAACCGATCGTGCGGCGGCCGTTGAAGGAGCAAAAACCAACGTCGCGGCATATGAAGAAGAGATGGCACCCCGCGAAGCGGAACTGAACGAAAAGCAGAACAGGGGAATCGCAGAAGCCGAATCCAAGCTGAGCGACTATGACGAACGCTTGCCTAGAATACTCGCTGAGTGGGAACAAAACCCGAACCGCTCCACTCGTTGGACATTTGTTGATCCGAAGACCATCAAAGCCGGCGACGGCACGCGTTTGATCCAGCAAAAGGACCGCTCCGTTTTGGCGGCGGGCGCCGTCAAGAAAGACACCTACGAAATCACCAGCCACACGGATCTGAAAAACATCACAGCGGCGCGCCTGGAGGTTTTGACCGACGAATCACTGCCGAAGAACGGCCCGGGACGCGCAGAGAGTGACGGGAATTTCGTCCTGACCGAACTGGACGTTTTCGTATCGCCACTGTCCGTGCCGATTAAGAATGATCGGGTTGAGTTGCAAGACGCTCGCGCGGACTTCAGCCAGGGTGATTTCGAGGTGGGCAAAGCGATTGACGGAAATCGAAACGACGACAACGGCTGGGCAATCGCGCCACAGGTCGGAACCAATCACGTTGCGACCTTTACCTTCAAGGAACCGCTCGTGAACGATAGTGGTTCCCTGCTGACTTTCAAACTGGAGCAGAATTTTAACAGCAACAAACACGCGATCGGCCGCTTCCGCCTGGCGATCACGGATGCGAAACTGCCGGTTGATTTCGGCGTGCCGGATGAAATTGAGTTGATCATCGCCACCACCACCGACCTGCGAACCGAGGAACAGCAGACGATGTTGAACAGGTTTTTTGACGCGTTTGATCCCGAACTCAACCAATTGCGAAAGGAACAGGCAAAAGCGAAGGAACCGCGCCCAATCGACCCGAAGTTGAAAGAACTTCAGGAACAGCTGGCCCGTCTTGAAGAGCCGTTGCCGATCGACCCGAAGTTGAAGGAACTCAAGCGCGCGGTGGAGCTCAGCACCAAACAAATTGAAAACATCCGGCTCACGGCGGCTCAGGACATTGCCTGGGCGCTCATCAACAATCCGGCATTTTTGTTCAATCACTAGAGACCATTTTTTGAACCTCAAACAGAAGGCAAAGTCATGATTAGATTACCAGGCGAATTCAGCACCGATCTCTGTGATCCGCAATTGCACATGTCACGGCGCGACCTGCTGCGAATCGGCGGTTCGAGCATCCTCGGATTGTCGCTCGGCTCGATGTTCGAGCTGAAGGCGAAAGCCGCGGAAGCGCCTCAAGGCGGAGGCCCCGGCTGGGGGCAGGCAAAGAGCGTGATCATGGTCTACCTGCAGGGCGGACCGAGTCATCTCGATTTGTGGGATCCGAAGGAGAATGTGCCGGACAATGTGCGCAGTGTGTTCAAGCCGATCCCGACTCAAATTCCCGGCGTCAATTTCACGGAAATCCTGCCGAAGCTCGCAAAGGTGAATGACAAGTTCACGATGATTCGTTCGATGAGCTACACGCCGAACGGTCTCTTCAACCACACCGCCGCCATTTATCAAATGATGACCGGCTACACGACCGACAAGGTCAGCCCCTCCGGCCAGCTGGAACCGCCGTCGCCCAAGGATTTTCCCAATTTCGGATCGCAGATCGTCCGCCTGAAACCGCAGGACAAGCCGGTGCTGCCGTTTGTCATGCTGCCGCGTCCGCTGCAGGAGAGCAACGTGGTTGGGAAGGGCGGCACGGCGGGGTTCCTTGGCAAGGCGTTCGACCCCTACAATCTCTATCCCGCCGGCGACGACATGGATATGAACAAGATGGACCACATCAAGGTTGATGACCTGGAGATGCGCCCTGAGGTGTTCTCGATGCGCCTAAAGCGCCGCGCCCGGCTGCGCGACTCGATCAACGAGGCAATGCCCGAGATCGACAAGGCTGTCGCCAAACACAATTTGAATCAGTACTATGATCAGGCGTTGAACCTGATCGTGTCGGGCAACACCCGGAACGCCTTTGACATCGAGCAGGAGCCCCACCCAATGCGCGACAGGTACGGTCGCAACACCTTTGGTCAAAGCTGCCTGCTGGCGCGTCGACTGGTGGAAGCGGGCACCCGCGTGGTCGAAGTGATCTGGCCCAAGGTTGCTAATTCCGACAATCACTCGTGGGACGTTCATGTGGGCCTGAGCGATCGGATGAAAAAACAATCCGGACCGATGCTCGACGCCGGATTGTCCGCTTTGATCGAGGATCTGGACGAGCGCGGATTGCTCGACGAAACACTGGTCGTCGCCGTCGGTGAGTTTGGTCGCAGTCCACAACGCGGCGTGAGCACGTCCGGCAACGGCAACAGCGACGATGGCCGTGATCACTGGCCCTACTGCTATACCGCGTGCATCGCGGGAGCGGGCATCAAGCGCGGCTACGTCCACGGCAAGTCAGACAAGACCGGATCCGCCCCACTTGAGAAACCGGTTCATCCAGGTGAACTGCTCGCGACGATCTACCACGCCCTGGGCATCCACCCCGAGACGATTGTTTACAATCATCTCAATCAACCCCGCGAACTCGTGAAGGCCAGCGCGATCACCGAGTTCTTTGCCTGACCCGAGCGAGGTGCATGACCCCAGACCGCAACCGATCCCGGTCGGTCGTATGCGGTCTGCTTCACGAACGCCAGTGAAACTGAATTGAACCTCGTCGGTCAAAACCGCGTGTGTGGCCTTCCACGGCGGGACACGGGCGACGCGAAAAACACCCGCCACTTGTTCAAGACGACGTGAGGTTCGCCCGCTATTCGAGGGCACCGATCAACATGCACGAGCAAAAGCAGTGGCGTCCAGCAACCGTTCTTTATCATGCGAAAACTATAAACTCCCGAATCGTTTGTCGCGCTGGGTTTCTGTTCACCCTGCTTGTCTCGTTGCAAGTCCCCGGGCAGGAATCCGCAGCCGGACGCCAGGCAGCAGCCCCCAATCAGTTGAAACAGGTGGCCCCGGAAATCTCGGCGCGCTGTCTCGAGGACATTCGGTCGCTGGAAGATTGGAGACGCGACCGTCCCGAGCTGCGCCGTCAGTTGCTCGACATGCTGGGACTCGATCCGCTTCCCCCAAGAACGCCGTTGCAGGTCAACATCACTGGCACATTGGACAGGCCGCTCTACCGGATCGAGAAGGTGGTTTTTCAAAGCATGCCCGGTCTGTACGTGACCGGAAATTTTTACGTGCCCACCGATGCCGCTCAACCGCTGCCGACAGTCTTGTACCTCTGCGGGCACGCGCCGCATCCGTTGGGTGCCAAGGTGAATTATCAGGACCGGGCGGCCTAGTTTGCCGCGCACGGCTTTGCCTGCCTGATTCTCGACACGCTCGAATTCGGCGAGATCCCAGGCATCCATCACGGACTGCACGATCTGAACATGTGGCACTGGTTGTCGCTCGGTTACACGTCGGCGGGAACCGAGGTCTGGAATGCGATCCGGGCGCTGGATTACCTCGAGACCCCACCGGAAGTTGACGTGAAGCGCATCGGGGTGACCGGCATCTCGGGCGGCGGCGCGATCACCTGGTACCCTGCGGCGGTGGATGACCGGATTGCGGCGGCGGCACCGGTGTGTTCAACCATCACCTTCGGAACCTAGGCGAAACACTGGCGCGCTTTCGGCCAGTGCGACTGCATCTACTACCACAACACCTATCAGCTGGATTTCCCAATCGTCGGCGCTTTGATCGCACCACGACCGCTGTTGATCCTGAGCGGGCGTAAGGACGAGGACTTCCCTCCCGACGGCTACCACGAAGTTTTCCGGCGGGCGAAAAGCATATTTGATTTGGAGGCAGGAGGTGATTCGAACCGTCCCCGCGAAGTGGAGGACGACGTGGGACACACCGATGCCCCGTTGTTTCTCCAGGAAGCGCGGCAGTGGATGTGGCGCTGGTTGAAAGACGGCAAGGAACCGTTTCCGGAGGACGATTACGTCGCACCTCGCGAGCGGGCGACGGATCTGGCGTGCCTCACCGAGCTGCCGCCGGACGCAATCAACTACAGCATTCACAACAAACTCATTCCACTCGCGGAACCCAGGATGCCGGCATCGCTCGCGGCCTGGCAGTCCCGTCGTGGCGAACTCGTGGAGCAGCTCAAGGCAAAAGTCTTTCGCTGGTTTCCGCGGGAAACGATTCCGTTTGAAACGAAGGTTTCCAACAACGGAGCCGGATGGACACCGCGTTACGCGGACTATCAGGAAATCACGTTTCAAACCGAACCGGGCGTGCGCATCCGTGGCCGCTTGCTCACCCCGAAGGATCGTTCCGCGAAAACGCCGTTGGTCATTTACGTGAAGCGACCTGGCGACACCTTCTATTTCATGGACATGGATGAAGTGCTGCCGCTGCTGGGCCGCAGCTCGTTGCTGATCTTGAATCCGCGTTTCACGGAACAGACGATGAGCCCGGTCGAGTACGCGGGCATCCAGATGACGGCGGCGTGGACCGGACGAACAAGCGGCCCCCAGCAGGTCTGGGACATTCTGCGGGCGGTCGACTGGGCGGTGACGGAAGGTGGATTTGGGGACTCCTCCATCTCGGTTTACGGCCAGGACGACATGGGAGTTCTTGGCCTGTACGCCGCCGTGGTGGACGGGCGCATCAATCACGTGATTTTGAGTGATCCACCGGGTTCGCACTGGCAGGGACCAGCGCTGCTGAACGTGTTGCGAGTGACCGACATTGCGGAAGTGGCGGGAGCGCTGGCTCCGCGAAAGCTGACGTTCGTGAACCGGCCGCCGGCGGAGTTCAATCTGGCGAAAGGGATTTACGACCTGCAAGGAGTCGGGGATCAGTTCGTCCGTGCGGACAGTCTGGCCGGGGCGATGGAAGTCTGGAAACTGCCTCTTTCCATTGGGAAAGAGACCCAACCATAATCCTAAATTCGGAGATGAGAACCACGGGATGCGCGGAAAACCCGGATCAGGAACGGCTTGTGCCAACGGGCGTATACTCCTGTCCGGTGTTCTTCCCAGTTCACGCAACTCAACGATCTTCTGTGTTGATCTGTGACCTGTATGGTTTCCATTTTCCTTTTCATCCCCAAACCCGCGTTCGCGGCGGTTGTGGAACCTTGAGTAACCCCTGACACAGGGAGACGAAGATCCGAGGTGTTGCACCCCAAATCGCACCATTGATTTTCACCAACTTGCAAATGTGTTACTCGGGAGGTTAAAAGCGCTGGAGCACCCTTTCGCTGAATCGAAAGCGCCGCGTCGCTGTCGTCACCAACGATGATCCATCAAGTCATCCCGCCGGCTTCCAACGGTTCATTCGGGACTCGCGAATCCATCGGGAATCTGTTCGTGGATCACGTCGATGATTTGTTGCTCGAGCCCGGGCGCGAACTTGTTTGGTTGATCGTAATAGATCATCGCGTCGCCACCCTCGTAACCGCCTTCACGGAGGATGCGCTCGCTCGGAATGTAGCAGGGCGCGTCGTTCGCATAGGCATTGATCCACAGCCGTTGATGGTCGAGTTCCTTCTTCAGCCGAAGTGAATAGTCCACCACCACTTCGCCCGGCAGAAACACCATCGCCAGCCCGTCGCCAAAGAGCCAGGTCTGGATCGGGTAATCAATGTGATCAGGCAACGACTCGCCACGATCCAGTCGGGCGAGGTTGACGCGCGCATGATGCCCGACGGCGTTATCCCCTTGCGCGCGCTCGGCCCACTCGGCACGGGTGCGGGGCGGGTCGAACGCGAGCGGAATACCCTTGAGCTGGATGGCAAGCGGACCGGTGAGTGCCTTCAACGATTGGCCGAGCAACCGGTCCACTTCATCCGCGATCCGATCTCCGTGGTCAGCCGCCACGAACACCTGATCCCCGGTGCCCATCGGATCGGGATTCTGGTCCGCGCCGCAACCGACCGAAGCCAGTACCACCGTGCCCGGATGACGTTTCTGAATCTCGATCTGCGCGGAGCCCGCCCAGTCGCCGGAGATCTGATTTTTCGACAATACCACGCAGTGGCAGGCGTAGCTGAACCAGATTCCGCGAACGGAACCGTCTTCACCACGAACCACCATCATCGGGAGATCGTGATCGACCGGTCCGCCGGCGGTGCGCCGGTTTTTCGCAAATCCAACCGCACCCATTGTCCATTCGAGCCGACCCAGCCGGAGATCCTTGAGCGCGGCCAACGCCACTTCCTCCAGCCGGTCTGTCAACTCACGAGTGTAACGATCGATGTGTTCCTGATGGTCCGTGGGGATGGGCACCCCGAAGAGCGTCGGCGCCACCGGTGTTAGCATCGGGGCGGTGTGCGTGTGGCTCGCGGTGATGGCGAGGCGCTGAAGATTCACCCCGGTGCCCGCTTTCAATCGTCGCGCGACTTCCTGGGTCATGACGGCGGGGATGCCCAGGTTGTCCACCGTGATCACCACGGCCGGGCCGTTGACCTGATCGTCGATCGCGAGCGCTTTCGCCCAGATGCGATGGGTGATGCCTTCCGATTCGTCGCGGCGAAATCCGAATCCGTTCAGGCGCACCGGGTAATCCGGGGTCACATCCACCTGGGCGACACCCAGTTTGAGCGTTGGGCCTGACTGCGCGATCGACGGTTGGCAATAAAGGATCGCGACGAGCGCACTCGCAAGTAATCCGCGGACAGGGTTCATCCTTTGAAACTACCGTGCCCCGGGCATCGAAGGAAGTCCTGAGTCGGAAAGGGGGTTGCCTATTAGCAAGAGCGGTCAAGTGGTAAAAAGCGGTTCGGTCAGCCAGTCTTTCTTTTCTTAAAAGCTGTCTTGGTCTTCTCTCTGCGTGGCGGGCGGTGCTCTTCAAGGTGCGGTTGATTCGGACGCTGCGCACCACTCCATCGGGAGTGGTGATCTGTTCAGTCATCTGGTTCCAGCGTGCTGCATCGGTTCCCTGAGTGCAGGATCCGATTGCCGCAGTTGCGGCGCACGCCCTCCTCCCGTTCTTTCCGGGAGCCAGAAAACATTCAGTGCCAGGCCGGGTTCATTCAGTTGTTTTTTATGCGTGGCTCGCGGGTTCTTTCGTTCCCGCGTTCAACCTTGCGTTGACTCCCGGTCTGGTCGAATCACCAAAATTCCTTGCTGCACCTTGCATCGCTTCCCCCATGTTCCCGTTCATACTATGTCCATTCAGTTCTACGGGCTCACGGGCGGGTTTCCCCAAATCCTGTTTCTTCCCTCCGCTGCCGAAGACGCGGGCGGGACCATACGGGGTGTCGTCGGCCATCACGTGCCAGGCGACCTTGGCGAGTTTGCAGGCCAGGGCCTGCCGCTTGGCCTCGAACCGCGCGACGACCTGCTTGGTGTCCATGCCGAGCTTGATGTCTTTGAGCGCGACACGACGGCGGACCGGTTCGTCGCCTCGGCAGGTGCCTTTCAGAAAAACCTCACGCTGATCCGGTGGCAGTTCCAGCGCTTCGGCGAAGAGGTCTTTCTCGACGTTCGGCTTTGGGTTCATTGGACGCGGTTGTTTGAAAACTGCTCAGAGTTCCCGGGCTTTCATTTTGTGGTTTTTATTGCCGCGTCCGTATGTTCGAGAGATGCGGCACGCCAGAGGCGCACCGTGCCGTCGCCGCTGCAACTGGCCAGGAGTGTCCCGTCACGCGAAAAGGCCAGTCCATCGACCGATCCGATGTGCCCGCGCAACGTGGCGGTCTGCTGGCGAGAAGCCAGGTTCCACAGCTTGATGGTGGCGTCGTCTCCACCGGTGGCGAGGGTGCGGCTATCGTGCGAAAAGGCCACGGCCCAAGCGGCTCCGTTGAGCGCCTTGAAGGGCTGGGTTTTCGCGCGCGGGTTGTCGAGATTCCAAAGGCTCACGTTGCCATCCCAATTCGCGCTGGCCAGCCAATGGCCGTCGGGCGAGAAGGCCACATCCCAGACCCTCTGGTTGCTTAGTTTTTCGTCTTCCGCAAGCGTTCCCATCTCGACCGGGTGATCGGGAGCATTGACGCTCCAGGTCCACACGCTTCGTCCAATTGCGGCGGCAACGCTTCGTCCGTCCGGTGACATCGCCAGGCACCGAACCGAATCCCATTCGGTTTTCCAGACCCGTTCTTCCTGGGTTTTCAGATCGCGCCAATGAATCCCAATGCGCTCGTGGCCGCGAAAATACACCAGTTCCCTGCCATCCGGTGAAAACAGGGGGCAACCGCCGCGGAAGTTCGTGATCTCCTCGAACGAGGGAACTTTCAGCAAGCGTATCGTGCCGGTTCCGCTCTCTTCCGCCGCGAGGATCCTGGAGTCAGGCGAGAATACCAGATGACCGTCTTGAGCTTGAAGTAACGAATGTTCCGCGAGCAGTTCCTCAGTAGCCGCATCCCACAATTTAAGTTTCCCCGGAAAAGAAAGAGAAGCGACGAATTTTGAGTCGGGTGAAATGGCGACCGCAAACATCCACGTGCCATGCGACATCTTCGGCTTCTCCCGCCAGCGGGATGAGATATCCCACAGCTTCACTGTCCGGTCGTCTCCTGCGGAAGCGAGCCTTTGGCCATCAGGAGAAACATCGATGGAAAAAATCTCCTTCCCGTGGCCCTTGAGCCTGATCGGTTGCTCCTGGCCCGAAACGTCCCATAAAGTGATGTTGTTATCGCTTCCCGCAGAAAGAATCGTTTGGCCATCAGGAGTGAACGCGACTGCGTTTACATTTCCGATGGAGCCAAGCGGAGTGGGCAGTCTGCGGGGTAGAAAGTCCTTCGGAGCGTTTCCCAGATTCCAGCTAATGATCTGCCCCCCGGAACCGGCTGAGACGAGCAGGTTTGTCGTCGGAGAAAACGCGAAGGCCATCACCCAGCCCGTATGTGTGTCCTTGGCCTCAAGGGGAGGCAGTTCGACGGGTGCGTCAGGGTTCGATAGTTCCCAGCGCTTGATTGACTGGCTGCTGCCGGAAGCCGCCAAGGTTTTTCCATCATGTGAGAACGCCACGCAACTGATGTTAAAATCAGCGCGCAACGCCGCGAGTTCACGGGGTTCGGCCGACGTGACGTCCCATACTCTGACCTGTTGGTCGTCCGCGCCGCTCGCCATGATTTTGCCGCCGCGTGCGAAGGCGAGATAATTTACCCGCTCCGAGTGACCGCTCAGCACCGCGAGGCGCTGATGGGAGGCGACCTCCCAGAGGACGATGTCTCGCCCAACTCCCACCGCGAGCCGGCTACCGTCCGGGGAGAACGCGAGCGGCTTCACGGCCCATGAATCCCCGTCGATCGGTTGAACGATCGGGTCGCGCAACGTGGTGATGAGCTTGCGCGCCCGCCAATCCCAGAGCTTGACGGTGCCGTTGATTCCTGAGGAGGCCAGGAGCGTCCCGTCCGGCGAGAAGCGAACGCCGTGGACCGCGGCATCGTGTTGTCCGAGCGTAGAGAGTTCCGCGCTTTGGGATTGCTGCCAAAGGTAACGCCACTCGAAGCCGCGCAGGCCGTTCGTATCGCCGGGTGCTGGAATCTGCTTGGCCAGCAGTTCCCGCGCGCGATTGAGGTCGCCCTCCGCGAGGGTTTCCCCCGCCAAGTTCACCTCGGCGGCGTAGAGCTGCACTCGCCTCGCCGCCGCTTCTGCTTCGGCACGAATGCGGAGTTGTGCTTCGTTCTGACGGGATTGGTCTGCGATTCGTCTCTGTTCCGCCTCGTTCTGCTGCGCCAGCTCGGCTTTCTCCTGGGCCTGGGTGGCCCGGATCGCCTGCCAGGAACTCACCACAACTCCCAGCACGAGCACTGCTGTCATCGCTGTGACCGCGACGAAGGTCAGCTTGTTCCGGCGAAATGCTTTCTGGAACCGATAGGCCGTCGAGGGCGGACGGGCGGTGACCGGCTCGTTGTCGAGGTGTCGCTTGAGATCGGCAGCCAATCCATTGGCCGTGTCGTAACGGCGCGCCCGATCCTTCTCCAGACACTTCATCACGATCCAGTCGAGGTCGCCCTTGAGCTGGTGGATCGTCTCCTTCACCCGTAGCAGCCGACGTGAGGAGGCTCTGACTTCTTCTTCAGTGGGGACCACGCCCGCCTCGGGCGTCGCCGGCCCGCGCCCTCGCGGGGTGGCCCCCCGACTGACGCGCGGGGCGCCCGTCACCGCGCCCGGGGCGGGCGCGTTCCCCAACCGCGTCAGCTCCATCGTCAACTTTGTGCTCGGGCGCACCGGCTCCTTCTCGCGAATCGTCTTGCGCATCGCATCAATGCCGGAAGCCATGAGTTCCTTCGCGTCGAAGGGCGTGCTGCCGGCCAGCAGTTCGTAGAGCAACACGCCCAGGCTGTAGATGTCGCTGCGCGTGTCGATGTCCAGCCCGCTCATCTCCGCCTGCTCCGGACTCATGTAAGCCGGCGTCCCGATGAACTGGTGCAACTGCGTGTAAACCGTGTTGTCCGTCAACCGCCCTTCCGTCGCCTTG
>JBDNGP010000112.1:0-29276 GCA_041689265.1 Verrucomicrobiota bacterium | reverse complement strand
CGGAGTTAAAAGCGAACATCGCCTCCTTCATGCACAGCATCCAGAAGCAGCCCGGGAGAGTGATGCGCTATTTTTTTGGCCGACACATCTCCTACGCCACCGGTTAACTTGCGAATGTATTTAAGGGCCGCATTAATATTTGCCGTTCTTGTCGAATTTGAAGATATGATTGCTCGCGTAACCGTCGGATAAAAAGATGTCACCATTGGCGGTGACCGTGATGGCGGTGGGACTGAACTTCGCCAGATTCAAACCCGATTCTTCGGGGAACGGCAGATGCAGAACAATCTCGCCGTCGCTTGCCCGAAACTTGATGCCTTCCTTTGCATTGTTTCTGGCACCGTAAATATATTCTGTCGCGTTCTCCTCGCGAATTTCCATGTCATGAATCTCGGTATGGTCGTTGTCGACGAAGGAACGTACGACTTTCCCGTCCGGCGAAAACACGACGACGCCCTTGTTCGCACTGACGTAAACGTTGCCGGCCTTGTCGATCACCACACCGCCGTGCGTCGAACCAAGGACCGAATTGCCGTCCGCGTCCAAGCCCCAGCCGGGAACGGTGTCAAAGGTCATCATGCCGGAACCCATCCGGACGGGAGCCGTCGCGGCGTGCACGATTGCGGTTGGAAACAGGGTGAACAGCAGGAGGCCCGTGATGGTTCTGAGAATAGTTTTCATCTGTCGTGTGTCGCGGATGCGAAATGGTCGGGTGATCGACAAAGAAGATGGGATCAGGACGGTCCGGACGCAAGTTTGAAATCCACGGGATTGAGTGGTTCGTCTTCCCAATCCTAATCAGACTCCATTGGTGATTGGTTTGTGGCTTCAAAGTTTGGCGTAGAGGCATCGTAGCTGGAGCAGGGCTTGGGACAGCGGGGTCGGCAGGTGCCAGTGGACGCGCAACCAGCGGATGAGTTTGAACGGGGCCTGCGTGAAGCGTTTGAGTGCCCGGTAGATCAACGGCAGCGTCTGCCCGTTTTCCGCCAGTTCTTTTTCCTGTTGTTCCAGCCGTTGTTGTCTCCACCCGGTTTCGGCGGTGTTGGTCACGCTCGCCTGCCGGTGCCCGTCCTGCACGAGCAGGAGGAGGTTGTGCACGAGGGCCACGAAGTGCGCCTGCATTTGTTTGGCCGTGGCGCTCGTCGCCTAGGATTTTTTCTCCTGCAACTTGGTCTTGGTCTCGTCAAACACCTGCTCGATTTCCCACCGGGTCTTGTAGAGCAACCCCAGCAGTCCCGGCTCCAGCGTCATCTCGCCGGTCAGATAGACATACCCTTTGCCGTCGCAGGGATTTTCAAACGTGATCTCCCGCACCAAAATGCCGCGCCGGTCTTTCCCCACGCAGTCGGACTGGACGCCCTGGTTGATCGGCCGGGTCAAATCAACGGGCCGTTCCTTTTCGAGTTGCAAGACCATGCCCGCTTTGCGCTGGGACAAAAAGTAAATGCCCGCGGCTTTGCGTTCCCGCCAGAAGGCCAGGTCCACGCCGGCCTTGTCCCAGACCCACAGCACCTTGCGGCCCTTGCCCGCGCCCTGCCGCAACTGCGCCACGCCCTGGCGTTTAAGAGCGCGGGCGTCGTGTTCCTTCTTGCGCGCATCCTGATCGGCCAGCATCAGGGGAAAGAGGCTCTGGCTTTTCAAGTTGAGCGCAAAGAAATGACCCGTCGGCCAATGGGTTTCACCGCTCACCCGATCATGCGTGGCCGCCTCCAGGTAATGGCCGTCCCCGGCGTAGAGATCAAACGCCGCCAGCGCGGGGAACTCTGAGAGGGCCGAAGGACGGGCGGCCTCCACCCGCGCCCGCAGCCGGGCCGAACATTCGGCCACCATCGCCAGGCGACGGGTGCTGGCCAGCGTTTCAAAGTAAGGCCCGGCCTGCATGGGCTGCCGCCAGAACAGCTGGAAAGTCTGGAGAAAACCCCGCCCGCTGCGCCCGTTGGAGATCACCCGGTCCACGCCCTTGGTCAACCAGTCCCAGTCGGATTCCACCGGGCATTGCCGGCGGGCGGTGACTTGCGAAAAGACCTCGGCCAAGGGTTGCAGAAACTGGTCGCGCACCGCCGAGGTGCCCGGTGAAAAGGGGGAGCTGATCGACATTAAAAATTTTCGGGCCCCCACCCCTCAGGTCAAGCTTCTTCGCAAAACAAACCGGCCCCCATCACCTTTTCCCTGCCCCGGAACCCTCCGGAGACCCACGATTATCAGACCTCTCCACTCCCGCCCTCCTTCCGTTACGGGCCATCCTCGCCAAACTCTTGCACGCAATTGAATGACACCAATGTCAGACTCATAGTCTCAATCTTGTTTGGTGAGCTAAGGATTAAGATTGCGAGTAAGACGAAGAACGGAAACGGCGGTCGCTGTGTTCGGGAATCTGAACTGCGGCTTGGGTTGGCAGGCCGGTTGGTGGGGCTGGCTACCAGTTCTTCCGGGGATCTTTGACGCGGTTGGTACGGTTCTGGGGCAGGAACAGCATTGCCTTTTCCTCGCCGCGTTGCGCGTCGAGAAGTTGCTTAGCCTGCTCGGCCGTCATCTGTCCGAAAAAGGCGACCTGATCGTTGGGATCGCCGGCCTCCTTCTGTTCGTCCTCACCTTGATTCTGGGCCTGTTGCGGTTGCTCCTGTTCGCCGCCGCCCTGCTGGTTCTGCTGTTGATCCTGGCGCTGGTTGCCCTGTTGTTGACCCTGAGAATTATCACCGGAACGCGGTTTGCCCTGATCGTTTTCCTTGTCACCATCGCCCTGTTGATTCTGCTCGTCACCATTGGTGCCCTTGTTCTGGTCCTTCTGATCCCCCTTGTTCTTGTCCTGCCCGCCCTCGGATTTCTTCTTCTTCAGGTCCATTAACTTCTGTTCAACAAACGCCTTGTTGTGTGCCGCCTTCTGATCCTGTGGATTCAACTGGATTGCGCTCTTGAAGTTTGTCACCGCTTCCGTCCACAGATCGATGGCGACATCCATGTTGTTCTGATCCGCGTAAAGTTCGCTCGCGCCCTGTCGGTACATTGAGTTAGCGACGTTGTAGTAACCCTGCTGCTGGAGTTCGAGTTCCGTCGTTCGCAGCGATTCCTTGAACTGCTGGATGGCGTCGCCGAACTTGCCGGATTTGTAAGCCGCGGTACCGGCGTTGAATTTCAAACGGGGATCGTCAGGATCTTCTTCCTGCAAAGCGCGATACTCCTGGTAAGCCTCGTCGAATTCGTTTCGGTCGTAGTGATTGCGGGCCGTCGATGCACTCGCCGCCATCAGCGAATTCCCTGCGAGCAGAAAAACAATTGCCGTCTGCCAGAGCGGGGCGGGGGCTTTGGTTTCCCCCTTCTTCGGGTGTCGCCGGTCGGAAATGAACAGTTCGGCGATAATCAAGAGGATGCCCAGCCCGAGCGGCCATTGATAGCGCTCGACCGGGCTCTTGACCATGCGTGACGCCGTGTCCCCGCGCGGGAGCGGCGCCAGACCGCGCTCATAAAGTGTGTTCATCGAATCGGTGCCGGACAGCGGAAGATAGAACCCGTTAGCCGTTCCCGCAATCTGTTGAAGCAACGATTCGTTCAACCGCGAATTGATCGGGTTGCCGTCGCCATCGCGGAGGTAGACCGTCTGTCCGCGCGCGTCGCGATACTGGAGAAGTTCGCCCCCAGGCGTCCCGACACCAATCGTGAAGATGTGGATACCCTCGCGTTCGGCTTCTTCCGCCGCCTTGATCGCGCGGTTCACATGGTCTTCGCCGTCGGTGAAAATGACGATGGCACGATGCGTTCCCTCGCTTTTCTCAAACGCACCCCTCGCCGCATCGATCGCCGCGCCGACGTCCGATCCGCCCTCGGGAATGATGTCGACGTCGAGAATGTTCACGCTTTGCTGGAACGCCTCCTGATCGACGGTGAGCGGGCATTGCAAAAACGCGGTGCCGGCGAATGCGACCAGTCCCATGCGATCAGACTTGGTTGCGAGCAGAAGATCGCGGATCGCCAGTTTCGTCCGGGAGAGCCGGTCCGGTGAGATGTCCGTCGCGAGCATGCTGCGCGAGGTGTCCACCGCAACGACGATGTCCAAACCTTGCTGCCGGGTTTCTTCCCAGTCGTAGTCCCAATGCGGACGGGCGAGCGCGATCAGGATGAGCGCGACGCCGACAGTGAGCAGCGAGTTCTTCCAAAGTTGCCGACGCGCCGAGACGCCGACGGTCAGGCTCGCGAGCAGACGGGATTGCACGAACTGGCTGATGAGAAAGTTCCGCCGCTTCCGGGCCCACCAAAAAAAGACGATCAACGCCGGAATGATTACGGCGAAGAATACGAGCATGTCAGGACTGGCGAATTTCATGGCAGGCGTCTCCAGATGGTGTGGGCTAGCAAGATTTCAAGCAGCAACAAAGTCAGGCCGGGAAGCACGAACCACGGAAACAGCTCGGTGTATTCCAGATACTTTTTCATCTCGATGTCCGTTTTCTCAAGCTGGTCGATCTCATCGTAAATGCCCATCAACGCGTCGGTGTTGTCAGCGCGAAAATATTTGCCCCCGGTCTTCTCCGCGATGCCGGTCAACGTTTCTTCATCGATGTTGACCTGCACGAGCTGATCCCGGCGCTGGCCGAACACGTCGACATAGGGCATCGGCGCCATCCCGCGCGTGCCGACGCCGATGGTGTAAACTTTGATGCCCAACGTCTCCGCCGCTTCGGCGGCGGTCAGCGGCGGAATCTTGCCGGAATTGTTCTGCCCGTCCGTCATTAGAATGACGATCTTGCTCTTTGACTTCAGATCGCGCAACCGGTTCAACGAGGCCGACAAACCGGAACCGATCGCCGTTCCATCTTCGATGGTGTTCATGTTCAGGCGTTCGAGATTTTGCAGCAGAAAATCGTGATCGAGCGTCATCGGCGACGCGATGTAGGCGCGTCCGGCAAACGCCACGAGCCCGATGCGGTCGGCCGGACGTTTTGCGACGAACTTTTCAAGAACGCCCTTTGCGATCTCCAGCCGGTTGACGCGACGGCCCTGAATTTCAAAGTCTTCGGCAGCCATTGATTTGGAAAGATCGACGGCGACGACGATATCAATGCCGCTCGCCTTGACGATGGTTTCGCCCTCGAATATCTGCGGACGCGCGAGCCCGATAATCAGAGCGATCAATGCCAGCCAGCGCAGCTTTGGCAGGATCATTCCGGCGGCGGAACGTTTGAACCCGACGAGCCCGCGGACCAGCTGGATTGACGAATAGAGAAATGCCGCCTGCTGTTTTCGACGGCCCTTTAACCACGCGATGACCGGCACCGCGAGCAGCAGGGAAAGCATCCACGGATAAGCGAAGGTCATGAGCGCACCTCCGGGTTTTTCTCGGTCAATTGGGACACGCCGCTGGTCATGGTTTCCTCGACGAAGCCTAGCGCACTGTGATGCAGTTGTTCGAGCTGGTCCCGCGCCGGGTCGTCCTTCGCAAATTTGACCATGTCGCATTGCGTCAGGAATCCGGCGAAGAGATCTTTCTGAGCACCGTTCAACGTCTCGTCGTCGCGGAGTTCATCGAGAAATTCGTCGGTCGTTCGCTCCGGCGCGTGCAGCGAGAACTGGCCTTCGATGTATTCACGAAGCGCATCGGAAACCGCCGTGCAAAAACGGTAAGGATCGCCGATCCATTTCATGGCTTCACCGAGTTTGCGGCGGGCGACCGTGTGCGCGGGAATAACGGGAACGCTTGGCGTGCGGACGATCTTGACGCGCCTGAGAAATTTCTTCGTGAGGTAGAAAACGAGAACGGCGAGGGCGAGGATGCCCAATGTCCACCACAGCCATTCCCAGCCCGACGGAATATCGACGGGACCGTTGATGCCCAGGATGTCATCGCCGAGTTCGATCTCGGCGGAGTCTGTGAGGTTGCTGGAAAGTTGGTTGGTGTTCATCCGTGGGAACGACGCTTTTCACGGGTGTGGAAAAATTGGCCGAGTTTGGAGGCATACGGCTCATCCGTGCGCAATTGAATGGCATCAATGCGGGCCAGTCTAAAAATCTTCAATGCCTCTTCCTGAACCCGCGCCATCCGTTCGGCGAAGGCCTTGCGTTTGCGCGGATCTCCGGTGTTGACCTCCACGACCTGGCCGGTTTCGGCGTCCTTCAAAACGAGCCGGCCCAGCGCAGGAAGTTCAAGCTCGTAGCGGTCGAGGATCTGCACGGCGACGACATCGTGGCGTCGGTTACACTGCTTAAGCGCGTTGTAAGAGGCGTGCAACACGGATTCCGTCATCAACATCTTGCTCGCGTGCGGCACGGTGTTGCCCGCGTGTTTTCCCGTGCCGGGCACGCCGATGAAGTCGGACAGCACCACGACAACCGAACGGTGCGGGAGGACGCGGTTGTTGAAATTGATCGCGTCCGTGATGTTGGTTCCGTGATGTTTCGGCTCAAAGAACAGGATCTCACGAATGACGCGCAGCACGTGGCGTCGACCTTTGCGCGGAGGAATGAATTTTTCCACCTCGTCGGTGAAGAGCAACAGGCCCACCTTGTCGTTGTTGCGAATGGCGGAGAAGGCGAGCACACAGGCGATCTCGGCGGCGAGTTCGCGTTTGGATTGCTGGATGGAACCGAATAATCCGGACCCGCTCAGATCCACCAGCAGCATGACGGTAAGTTCACGTTCCTCGACGAACTTCTTGACGAACGGATGATTCATCCGCGCGGTGACGTTCCAGTCGATCGTGCGGACTTCATCGCCCGGCTGATACTCGCGCACTTCCTCGAAGTTCATGCCCTGACCTTTGAAGACACTGTGGTACTGCCCGGCCAACGTCTCGCTGACGAGCCGCTTGGTGCGCAGCTCGATCTGCCGGATTTTTTTGAGAATCTCGCGGGGGATCATGCGGAGGCGGTCGGTTGGTGTTTGGTGGCGTTCAAATTGTGACCGATGAAAACTCCGGCTTGCGCGAACGAACCGGAGGAGTAGTTTTGCGCCATGAGTGCGACCGAATTGATCGAGCAGATGCGGCTGATGCCGCCGGAAGAGAAGCGCGCGTTCATCGAAAAAGTCTGGGAAGAATACGGTGACGAGCTCGGTTGGGACGATCCGGATTTGACCCCGGAACAGATCGCAGAACTGGATCGCCGGCTGGATGAATTCGAGAAAAATCCCGCCGTCGGCATTCCTTTGGAACAGGTCAAAGAGGAAATGAAAAAGCGCTTTGGCTGGTGAGCAAGCTTCACGTCATTTTCACCGCCGAAGCGCAGGCTGAATTCTTTGAAGCCATCGCTTGGTACGAAAGCAGTGTCCCGGATCTGGGAAAGGAGTTTTCCCGGGAAGTCATTCAGGCCTTGGAGCGGGCGCAGCAGCAGCCGGAGATGTTTCGCAAGATTCGTCGCCGGGCACGGCTCATCCGGTTGAAACGGTTCAAGTCGTACAGTGTTTACTTCACAATCAAGGACGACATTCTTTCCGTTCTTGCCGTGTTCCGCGGCGCTCGAAATCCCGAGGAACTGCGCCGCCGGTTGAATCGAAGCGACGATGCCGCCTGATGCCACGTGATCAAACGCGGTCCCGCTCACGAGCCGCTTGGTGCGCAGCTCGAGCTGACGGATTTTTTTGAGAATCTCGCGGGGGATCATTTGTTGCAGTCAGGCAAGGTATCTAAATAATCAACTTCCATACTAAAATTTGCTGTGCCCGGCCCCATTTTGGACATCTGCTCGTCAACAACTGCATCGATGTTTAGTTCATAGTAAACTTTCGTTGATTTTCCATCCGATTGTAAAAGTAACGGACCCAGCAAAGTGCCTTTCGTCGTAACCATGAGTTCTTTACTGGTTTCTTCCAGAAGTGTCTGAAACGATTCCCACCAGGAGTCTTCCGCTTTTCGATGTAATTTCATTGCATGAAGATAGTCCCCAAGCCTTTTTGCCTGTTTTTGCAATTTTGAACTGACTGGCGTGTGATAAATCGAAAACGTACCTCCGTCTGGCTTCTGAATAATCAGTTGGAAAATTTTGTCACCGAGTTTGAATGCTTTTTCAATGTCTTTGCCCAGTTTAACAATTTCCCAACCTTGTTTTCTCTTCTCGGAGATTTCGTCAGCTACTTCAAGATATTCCCTCAATCGAGCCTCCACTCCGCAACGAAGTTCAAAAGCCGCGT
The DNA here is from genome assembly GCA_041689265.1 of Verrucomicrobiota bacterium. Lineage (GTDB taxonomy): Bacteria > Verrucomicrobiota > Verrucomicrobiia > Limisphaerales > RI-55 > JBDNGP01. Next base: position 21,160 of record JBDNGP010000112.1, on the reverse strand, counting down.
AAAAAAGCGAATCTGATTTCCCATCGATGATGAGTCTTTCAGCTCGCTTTAGGTAATCGCGAGAACCGCACCTGTAATCTTGCTCGGACATAGCACAGATTCGCTCAAGGCACGGGCAGCTCATCAAAAATTTTCTGGATGATGGATTCGCTGGTCTTGTCTTCCGCTTCCGCTTCGTAGGTGACGGCGACGCGATGGCGAAGGACGTCCATGCCGATGCTTTTCACATCTTGCGGGGTGACGTAGCCGCGACCGCGCAGGAAGGCGTAGGCCTTTGAAGCGAGCGTCAACGAGATGGTGGCGCGTGGCGAAGCTCCCAGCTGGATGAGGCCTTGCAGCTCGATTCCGTATTTGTCGGGATCGCGCGTGCAACACACGAGATCAACAATGTAGTCCTTCACCTTGTCGTCCATGTAGATGTCATTGATGATCTCACGGGCGTCGAGAATGGTCTTGGGTTCGATTACCGCTTGAGCTTTGGGCGGTTCACCGGTGCGCCCCATCAGTTCAAGAATTTCACGTTCCTCGGCGCGGGTCGGGTATTCGATGCGGAGTTTGAGCATGAAACGGTCGACCTGGGCCTCGGGCAACGGATAGGTGCCTTCCTGCTCGATCGGATTCTGCGTGGCGAGAACGAGAAACGGCTCCTCCAGTTTGAATGTCTTCTGGCCAATGGTGACCTGTTTTTCCTGCATCGCTTCGAGCAATGCGCTTTGAACCTTGGCCGGGGCGCGGTTAATTTCATCCGCCAATACGAGATTGGCGAAGACCGGACCGGTTTTGGTCGAGAATTCACCGGATTGCGGGTTGTAGATCTGGGTTCCGATCACGTCGGCGGGCAACATGTCCGGCGTGAACTGGAGCCGGGAGAACTTCACGTTAATTGCCGAAGCGAGGGTTTTGACGGACAGCGTTTTGGCCAGACCGGGCACGCCTTCGAGGAGGACGTGGCCGTTGGCGAGCAGGCCGATGATCAGTCGCTCGATCAGATATTTCTGTCCGATGATGACTTTGTTGATTTCCTGGAGCAGTGGAGGAACGAACGAGCTCGATTCCTTAACTGCCTCATTGATAGCGGTTATTCCGGTATTCATGTGCGTGTGCGGCGGATAGTAGTGGCGTCGGTGTGGACAGCAAAACAGAAAGTTCGTTAGGATAAAATTAGTATTTGTCCCGATCTGGGAACGGTTCTGGCTACTTTATGGTTAAGAAGTCTCATTGATCCGCCGATTTAGCTGATATCCTCGCGGTATTGCAGACTTTCCTCTGGTGCGCGCGTTCGAAAATGAATACTAACCTAAAGGCAAATGTTAGCGGCATGGACCTGTACAGCGGTGCCCTTGCACTAATTCAGGACGCGGTTGTCATCATTGATGTCACGGGAAAGTTGCTGTTCCTCAACAAGGTTGCCGAGAAACTTACCGGCTGGCATTCCTACGAGGCGATCGGTCGTCCCGCCACCGCCGTCCTGAAAATTGCCCACGCCACAACTCACAGATTGGTCCCCGATCCGGTCAAGGCGTTGTTGCACGAGAGTTCCACCCCGGATTTGCAGGGCAAACTGCTTCTGCTTTCGAAGGACGGAGCGGAATTTCCGATTTCTGATGCCGGCTCGGCACCACGGATGAAGAGCGGACGAATGACGGCCATCTACCTGATCTTCCGGCAGTGGAGCAGTAACACCGGTTCGGCCGATGATTCAAAAGCGATTTTGAACAGCCACCTCGAGGCCATCGGCGCGCTCGCCGGCGGCATCGCCCACGATTTCAACAATGTGCTGACGGCAGTCGTAGGCAACCTCTCACTCGCACGAATGCACGTCGATCAACCTGAGAAAACACGGTCGCGGCTTGAGCAGGCGGAGAAAGCCTCGCTTCGTGCGCGGGAACTTTCCCGGCAATTGCTCACCTTTGCGAAGGGCGGCGCACCGATCAAGACCAGCTCGTTCGTACAGGAGTCCATCAAGGCGACATCCGCCCAGGCGGTTCACGAGGAGAACGTTACCTGCGAATTCGAATTGCCCGAGGATCTTTGGTCGGTCGAGATCGATCAGGGGCAGTTCAATCTGGCGATTCGCAATCTGGTGACCCACGCCGCACACTCGAGTCCAGCTGAAGGACGCATCGAAATTTCCGCCGCCAACGTCACGTTGAGGCGCGGGATGGTCAGTGGATTGAAACCCGGAAACTATCTTCGCGTCTCGATCCGCGATTTCGGCGAGGGCGTCCCAACGCAGCGCATCGACCGCATTTTTGAACCGTATTTCATCACCCGAAAAACCGGTAGCGGACTGGGGCTGGCCACCGCCTTTTCGATCATTCGACGGCACGACGGTATCATCTCGGTGGAGTCGATTCTGGACAAAGGGACGACGTTTCATGTGTTCATGCCGGCGTCAACAAGGACGCCTGAACCGGAGATGCCAGCAATCGAAAACATCGCCCATCACGGGTCCGGTCGCATTCTGGTAATGGATGATGAAGCCGATGTCCGCTTGGTTGCGAGCGACATGCTGGAGATCATGGGTTACGAGGTGGAAACCTCGCCGGACGGCGCTCGCGCGGTGCAACTCTATTCGGTCGCGAAACGGATCGGGAAGCCGTTTGCCGCCGTTATTTTTGATCTTACGGTTCCCGCCGGAATGGGCGGCAAAGAGGCGATCATCAAGCTGCGCGAAATCGATCCCGGTGCCAAGGCGATCGTATCCAGCGGGTACTCCTACGACCCGGTCATGGCGAACTTCTCGGACCACGGATTTGATGGCGTCGTTCCAAAACCGTACAAGGCGGAGGAACTGGCCCGCACGTTGAACCGCGTCATCGGCGGACACCGGGGGAACGAACTGGAAGCTTACTGAGCCCCGGCCCGTTTCTTTTCGACCCGCCGCGCAAACGAATCGACCTGAATCACCGCCCGTTTGTGAATTCCCCTGGACACAATCTCCTGTTCATCACGCGCTTCGACCGTGAAACTCACAAATGCTCCCTCTGAACTGATCACCCGAGTGGACAACGTTACCCGTGCGCCGATCGGAGTCGGGGCGAGATGTTTGATGTCGATTTCGACACCGACCGAGCGTTCAGTATTTTCCAGGTACGGCATTAACGATTCCCGCGCGGTTCGTTCCAGCAGGCCGATCATTTTCGGCGTGCTGAAAACGGCGGGCATGCCGCCGGACGTGAAATCGATGACATGTTCCGCGCCGACGACAAATGTCATTTCGCCGGCAAGGCCAGTGGGTGGACGCGTCTTCATTTCGTGCGGCAGCCCATCGTGAGGAGCACGTTCGCCCAGAGCGCCTGGTCGCCGGTCTGAACGGTGAGCACATGATCGGGTGACTCGACCGCCTTGTAGAAATCCCACTTTTGGATCGGCACCAGTTTGTGTTTGAGTTTCGCCGATTTGATCAGGGCGCGGAATTCGTTCCAAACGGGCGGTTCGCCTTTCTTCGCGTATGGATCATCGGGCGGAATTCCCATCGTGTTGATTGAGTCGACGACGACCGCGCTGAGAATGGCTTCGAGAACTTGTGCTACGGTGACCAGGCCGGGCATCAGGTTGAGGCACACGAGGTCGGCATTCGGGCCGATCTTCGAGCAGGCCGGGTAGTTGCCGTCAGCGATCAGGATCTTTGAATGATGTCCGGCGCGGCCGAGAATCTCGTTGATCTGTGGATGGATTAATTTGTGATTGAGCATGATGGTTCTTCAGCTGAAAACGTTGTTGGAAACGGAGCGTGCAAGATAGACCCAGAACGCCGGGATCTCCCGCAGGATGGATCGAAAGGCGTAATTCCTTGATGGATGACTTGGTCGCGCCGGCACTGTCTGCACATCCCGTCCGTGCGCCTGGAAAGTGAGTTTGATGCGGGGCAGATGATAAAACTCACTGACGGCGATGATCCTCCCGAATTGTTGGTTTGCGTAGAGCATCGCAAGAGAGTTGGCAACGGTCGCTTCGGTATTCAATCCCTGATCGTCGAGCCATATCGCGGCGGCAGGTATTCCCGACTTGATGGCGTAGTCTCGCATGGCTTCAGTTTCATGCGTTTCGCCGTCGCCCGGACCACCGGAAAAAATTAGCCGGGACACCAGCCCTTCCTGATACAACGCGCAGGCCCGCGTCACTCGATCCCTTAGCGCCATGCTCATGTGGCCGTCGCGATAGACGCGGGCGCCGAACACAATTGCCGTATCCGCGCGCCGTTTGTAGTCGGTCTTGCCAAAGCAGTACACCTGTAGCAGCGGGAAAGTGATCCCTGCGGCCAACAATGCCATCAGGAAAGGGATCGGTTGAAACCTTGTCACTGTCGTTCGATTCAAATGAAGCATCGCGATGAACACAGCCCAGATCGCCAAGTGAACGAACAGCGAAAAGGGCAGGACAAAGCCGGCATCAAACATTCCTGTCGCGTAGAGGAATTCGAAACTGCCGACGTTGTAAAACGTGAATGCGAGGAAACATCCCGTGATACCGATTGAAGAGTGACGGCAAACACTGTTGATGCGTGGAGCGACGGCGAAAGTGATCATTGCCAGACCGAACAATCCGGTTGCGAGCGCGCGAACCGGAACGGGGAGCCACCTGAGGTCCACCCACCAGATGTTGGGGTCAAACCGGGAGACAAGAGTGCTGAGCGCCCCGGCCAGCGCAAAGGAACCGATGAACAAGGCCAGCCCGCGCGCTGCGTTAATCCAGAGCGATGAATTCTTCAGGCAGTCCGGGGTGCTCTTTATTCGGTTCATGGATTTCCTCTATTCGTGGCCGGACGGGCGAACGCTTTCTGCCACCCATTCCAGATATCGCCTGCTGCCCGACGATATGGGAAGCGCGACAAATTCCGGCGTGTCGTAGGTATGGTTTTCCAGAATGATTCTTTTCAGCGCCCTAGTTCTTGAACGCGTGGTCTTCATCACCAGCATCACTTCAGTGCTCTTCTTGATTTTGCCCTGCCACCAATAATGGGATTCAACCTTGGGAACGATGTTGACGCACGCGGCTCCCCTTGCTTCCAGAACGAGTCGGGCGAGTTTTCTGCCGACCGTCAGGCCGGGTGCCGTCACCATCACGATTTGGAAGCGCGGTTTCGAGGACATGGCCAACGTGTATCTGTTAACTCCACGGGGGGGCAAGCACGAAGCGGCGGACGTGAATTCCTTTTCGAGGCAGTGATTCGCTTGTGGCGGTGTGAAGTGTCGATCGAGGCTGTGCTATTCGGTGGATAATCGTTTTGCCAACCCTTGATGCACGGGCTAACGTTTTCCGCATGTTCACCCCGGGAAAACGTCATGGTGGGTTGTGGGTGAAGACGATGATTCTGCTGTTGTCGGTCTTCATTCCTTCAAAGAGTGATGCCGCGCGACGGGCGTTGGCGGCAGATTATGTGATCCAGAACTGGCAGACCGAAGAGGGGCTTCCCGAGAATTCCGCGACCTCGATGGCTCGAACGCCCGATGGCTATATCTGGTTCGGAACGTTCGGCGGACTCGTCCGTTTTGACGGGGTCGATTTCAAGATTTACGATTCGCTGAACACGCCCGAGCTCCCGTCTCGTTCGATCGTGAACCTCCACCTTGATCGGTCGGGCGTGCTGTGGATCAGTTCGGCGCACCGCCTCACCTTTTACAAGGACGGCAAGTTCACCCTGCTTCCGGAGGATTCGGGCTGGGCCAGCGACTTCGTCCTCTCGTTTTCTGAAACGGCCGGCGGTGAACTTTTTTTGACCGCGTTCGATGGTGGGATTTACCGGTTTACGGACGGGCGTTTCGAGCCGCTTCCGCGACCCGGAGGCGGAGAGGACTGGCGCGGTGTGCGGGGGGCGGTGGATGGTCTGGGGAATTTCTACTGCATTGTTGTCGGTGAGACCAACTCGTTCTTCGGCAAGTGGACCGGTTCGCAGTGGGAACAACTCGAACTTGGGTTCACCTTGTCTCTCGACCATGCGACCATCGGTCCCTCCCCGAATGGCGACGTCTGGGTGGTTGCCGATGAAGGTTTGTTCCGTATCTCCGATGGTCGAATTGTTGGAGAACGCAGGCTCCCGGAACCATTGCCATCGGTCTGGGGTGTTCACCCGGATTCGGACGGAAACGTCTGGGTCAGCACTTTTGCAGACGGGGTGTTCCGCATTGATCCGGACGGAAACATCTTCCTCTTCGATGAGACCAACGTGCTTCCCTACAACTCCGTCCGATTTGTCAGCGTCGATCCTGAGGGCAACCGATGGATCGGCACCACCGGCGGGGGGCTGCTCCGGTTGGTGCCGAGACAGGTCGCCAACATCGGCGTCGAAGAAGGTCTTGATGAACGTGTCGTCAAGTCGGTCGCGGGACTGCCGGACGGGGGCGTGGCGATCGGAACTTTCGGTGACGGGGTGTCCATTTGGAAGCATGGGGTCCTGCAGAAGTTGAAATTCCCCGATGGAATATCGCCCTACGTGCAAAGTCTCGGCGTCGACGCTGCTGGTCGCCTGTGGATCGGCACGTACCTCCAAGGGGTGTTCATCTGGGACGGCGACGAGGTCCGGCAGCTGTGGACGGAGGGAGGGTCGGGCCGGAGCGCGTATGCGATTCTGAAGGATTCAAGTGACCGGATGTGGGTCGCTGGGAAAAAGGGGGTGACAATCGTCGACCAGCAATCAATGAGGACCATCCCCAATCCAACCGGATCGAATGATGAATCGTTCCGCGCGCTGCTGGAGACCGACGATGGGATGATATGGGCGGGCGGCGCAAACGGGCTGTTCCGACTGGAGGCCGACGAGTTCGTTCCGTTTGGGGCGGTCAACGGGCTGGCGAATGATGACATCTTCGCTCTGGAACGTGATCCGGATGGCGGGATCTGGATCGGCACGGCGGTCAATGGTCTGTCCCGGCTCAAGGATGACGAGGTTTTCGTGTTCGACGAGCATCACAATCTGCCGGTTCGCACGATCACCGGTTTGAAGCTTGATGCTGGTGGGCGCCTGTGGCTGGCGAGCAACCGGGGGATTCACTCGGTGTCGATGAACAATTTAAACGAAGTGGCGGACGGTCGCACGCATGAGTTGAATGTCGCCTCGTTCGGGGTGGATGACGGCATGGTCAGTCAGGAATGCGCCGGAGGCCAGTTTCCGACCATCGCGGTGACAGCCGACGGTCGGTTGTGGTTTGCGACGCTCAAGGGGGTGGCTTCCGTCGACCCGTTGGATGCCCGGCCCAATGTGATCCCTCCGGTCGTGTTGTTGGATGAATTCCGCTATCAGATTCTGTCAGCGCCTGCGCCGGGCAGCTGGCCGGTAGTGGAGGTCATTTCCGTGGCCGGGAACGACGACCCGGTGATTGAACTGCCCCCGGGCGCACGACAACTGGAGATTCGGTTCACCGCGATCCATTACTATCATCCGGAGCACCTGACGTTTCAGATAAAACTGGCTGGGGTCGACCCTGACTGGGTCGACATCGGAACTCGTCGTTCTGCCACCTACAATGAGCTGCCGCCGGGTCGCTATCACTTTCTGGTGCGGGCCCGCAGCCCGGAGGGCCTCTACAGCTTGGCTTCCGCCGACCTGCGGTTCAACGTTTCGCCCTACTACTGGGAGACCGGCTGGTTCCGTTACGGTGGTGCGATTCTCCTGTTGGGACTGATCGGGGGTACAGCGTGGTGGATCGCGAGATCCAAATTCGCCGAACAGTCCTCCTTGTTTGAAGAACGCCAACGTTTCTTTCAAGTGCTGGAGAACACCAGCGACGCCGTGGCGTTCGTGTCTCCCGAGCGCGTGGTATTCTACATCAACAAGGCGGGACGAAAGCTTCTGGGCATGGACGAGGATGGCAGGCTCACGAAGCTGACGCCGGAGGATATCTACACCAAAGAGACTTACGAGAAGATCACCAACGAGGTGCTTCCGTACATCCGGCAGGGCCGGATCTGGACCGGCTACAGCCAGGTGAAAAACCGGTCCGGAGAAGTGATCCCCGTGTGGCAGGTGATCATGATGCACTACCGGAAGGATGGCAGCCCGGACTTCGTCTCCTCCGTGGCCCGGGACATGACGGAGATTCGCCGGGCGGAGGAGGCTCTGCGCGTTTCCGAGGACAAGTTTTCAAAGGCCTTTCACAACAGCCCTGATTCGATCTCGATCACCCGTGTATCCGACGGGCACCTGCTCGAAGTGAATGACGGCTTCACTCGGACATTCGGCTGGAAGGCGGAAGACGCAATTCATCGGACGACTCCCGACCTGGGCCTGTACTCGGATCCGGAGGACCGGAACAGGCTGCTCCATCTTTTGGAAGCAGACGGACGCGTCCGGAATCTCGAGGCCAAATTTGTGCGCAAGGACGGTTCACACGGGATCGGGCTGATGTCGGTGGAGTCAATCGATCTGCAGGGCGAGGACTGTCTCGTCACCATCGTCCGTGACATATCGGACCGGAAGGCGGCTGAAGCGGAGTTGCAGGCGTCCCGCAACATGTTGCAGCAGGTGCTGGATTCCATTCCCGTGCGCGTGTTCTGGAAGTCCCTGGACAACGTCTACCTTGGTTCGAACGCTGTATTTGCGCGTGACGTGGGCAAGGAATCTCCGGAAGAAATTCTGGGTCTCACGGACTTTGACATCAGCGCCGAGGATCAGGCGCTTCGGCACCGGGAGGACGATCTGGACGTTATTCGGTCGGGAACTGCGCGGTTGAATTACGAGGAGCCGCATCAGGACGCGGCCGGGAATCTGCGCTGGTTGCGCACCAGCAAGGTGCCGTTGCGCAGCGCGCACGGCGAGGTCGTCGGCGTGCTCGGGGTCTATGAGGACATCACCGAACGGAAAACCAATGAAGAAGACGTGCTGGCCTCGCGCAACATGCTGAAACAAGTGATGGATTCCATTCCCGTGCGGGTGTTCTGGAAGGACCGCGACTGTCGCTTTCTCGGGGCGAACAGCTTGTGCGCCCAGGATTCGGGCTTCTCGAATCCCGACGATATGATCGGGTTGAACGACTTCAATGTGGGCGACCCGGAAGATGCCGAACGCTACCGTACCGATGATCTCTGGGTGATGGAATCCGGCGAATCAAAGCTCAGTTTCGAGGAACCCAAGACCTCGCCGGAACTCGGCCGACGGTGGATGCGAACCAGCAAGGCTCCGATTCGGGATTCGAATGGAAACATCATCGGTCTGCTTGGTGTGTATGAGGACATCACCAGCCGTAAACTCGTGGAGCGGGCTCTCAAGGAGAGCGAACAGAAACTGCGGCTCGCGCTCGACGCCTCGTCCATGGGAGTGTGGGAATGGAAAATCGCCGACGGAAAGGTGATCTGGTCGGACCATGTCGCCGCCATCTTCGGCCTGAAACCCGGAGAGTTCGACGGCACGCTCGAGGACTATGAATCGAGGGTCCATCCGGCGGACCGCCCGTTCATCAAGAAGCGCATCGAGGACACGCTCAACATCCCGGAAACTGAATATCAGATCGAACACCGTGTGGTCCGGCCCGACGGCAGTCTGCGCTGGGTGGAGGCACGCGGCACGGTGGACCGGGAGGCAAGCGGTGCCCCGGTCCGCATGTCCGGAACGGTATGGGACATCACTTCGCGGAAGACCGTCGAACAGAACCTCCTGCAGATCGCCCGCGGTGTGAGCGGTGCGCACGGCCAGGAACTGCACCGGCAGATTGTGAGAACTCTGGCCTCAGTGGTCGGTGCTGACATGGCGTTTCTGGGGCGTGTCGATTCAAAGGGAACCGTGCAAGCGGAAACATCCTGGAGCAATGAGAGATTCGGGGAACCGTTCCAATATGAGTTGAAAAATTCACCGTGTGTCAACGTGGTCGGCAAACAGATCTGTGTTTACGCCTCGGACGTCCAGACCCAGTTCCCGCTGGACGAGGGCCTGGTCCGGTTCGGGGCGCAGGCCTACGCCGGTGCACCGCTGATGGGTTCGGACGGTCGGTCGCTGGGATTGCTGGTGGCGATGTTCAAGACCCCGTTGACCCGACCCGCCGAGGTGGAGTCGGTTTTGAACATCCTCGCTGCGGCGGCGATTGCCGATTTCGAGCGCTCCGCAGCGCACGAACAGCTGCAGAAGGCCAACCTCGATCTGGAGGAACGTGTTCGCGACCGTACCAATGAACTTCAACGGCTGGTCAACCTGATGGCCGGACGCGAGGTCCGCATGGCCGAACTGAAGTCGGAACTGCGTGACCTGAAGAAAGGATCAACCGACGCAACATGACTGCTCAGCGTACCACAAACCGCCCCGGCTTCAGCCCGCCTTCGACGTTGCGGGTCTGCACCGTTTCCCGCGTCGGCGCGCTGGCGGCCGGCGTGGGACTGTCGGCGTTGCTGATTTTTTCGTCGTGGGCTGTCGAGTATTCCGAAGCTCCGGCTTTGCATGAACGGGTCCTCTCCGGCGACCTGTTGCCGGTGGAAAAACGGATGCCTAATCGCCCGCTTCTGCTGCAGCCGCTCGAATCCGTCGGGCGTTATGGCGGGGTCTGGCGCATGGCCACGCTCGAACTCAATGACCCCGGATTTGTCTTTCGATCGCTTGGCTACGAACCGTTGGTCCGCTGGGGGCCGCAATGGCGGCGGGTGATTCCCGGTGTCGCTGAACGCTGGGAGGTGAACGGGGAGGCGACCCGTTACACTTTTCATCTGCGGCAGGGATTGCGCTGGTCGGATGGTGTTCCGTTCACAGCGGACGACGTGGTGTTCTGGCGTGAACACGTGATCACGCACCCCGGCTCGGCTGGTGATCTCTCGCCGTGGCTTGCTCCCGGAGGTGTACTTCCGGAAGTTAGAAAAATCGACGACCACCAGGTGGAGTTCACGTTTCAACGACCCAACGGCATGTTCCTCAAATGGCTGGCGACGCCCAACGGATCCGGCCCGGTGACCAACTCAAAACACGCGCTTGAAAAATGTTTCCCCGCCCTGAACCCGGAAGCCGAGGCCACGGCGCGGGCGTTGGGGTTTGATTCCGCCTGGCGCTGGTACGTGAGCCTGGTGACGTCCCCGCTGTCGTCCGTCGCCACGGAGCGTGTGCCGACGCTCAACGCGTGGAATCTCCATACGGTTGATCGTGACGCCGCCGGTCGTCCCCGAGTCACGGCCGTGCGCAATCCGTATTATTGGAAGATCGATCCAGCGGGGAAGCAACTTCCGTATATCGACGAGGTCAGCATCGTCGTCCCGGGTTCGGCTGACGAACTGTTGGAAATGGCGGAGGCCGGCCGGCTTGACATGCAGGATCGCTACCTCGGTGGATTCGATGAACGGGTCAGGCTGATCGCCGCCGAAAAGGCTCAACGAATCAAGGTCAACCGACGGATACCGAGTCCGTCCAACACGGCGGCCATCAGCTTGAACCTCAACCATCCGGACCCGGTCCTTCGGGAATTTTTTGGTCAGAAGGAAGTCCGGATCGCGCTGTCGCTGGCGGTGGATCGCAATCGAATTATCCAGGAAGTGTTTCACGGTGAAGGTCGGCCGTACCAGGTCGCGCCGCGCCCCGGCTCCGCTCATTATCACCAGCGCCTGGCGACCCAATACCTCGATCATGATCCGAAGGAATCCAAACGGCTGCTCGCTGCGGCGGGATGTACAATACGCGAATCAGATGGCGCGCTTGTCAATGCGGACGGCGTTGGAATTCGTTTCAAGATGCAGGTGGCCGGTCTGGTGACCGCGGGCGCGGTGGGTGTGGCGAACGCACTGGCCCGTGACTGGGGAGAACTGGGCATCGATGTATCGGTGGAATCGATGAGCCAACAGGAATTTTACGCGTTGAAACGACAGAACCGTCACGACGTCGTCCTCTGGAGTGGTGACGGCGGGCTGGATCCGTTGCTGGAGCCCCGTTACTACGTGCCGGTCAGCGCCGAGTCCAACTACGCTGTGCTGTGGGCTCGGTGGTATGAGGACCCGAAAGCCACCGAAGCGAGCGAACCGCCGTCGGCGGTTCGACACATGTTCGATCTTTTTGAACAGGTGACTGCGGCGCCTGATGACGAGGAACAGGCGCGGTTGTTCAGCAGATTGCTCGACGAGATGGCGGACGAGTTCCTGGTGATCGGATGCAGTCTGGCCGAGGACGGCATCGGGATCGTTCATCCTGGCCTGAGGAACGTTCCGGAGATGATGTTCGATTCCTGGAACTACCCACAACCCGCCCCGGTGAACCCGTGTCAGTTTTATTTTGAAAAATAGAATGCCGGAGGAATCAGGATTGATTCTGGTGTGGTACAAGCGGCTGATCGTCCGGATCGGCGCTGCGGTGCTCTTTATCGAGATCGTCGCGCTGGCTGCCATGGGCTGGTGGTACACCGGCGCTTACGGCCGGCAGGTGGACAGCGAGCGGGCGGGGCGGTTGGCCATCCCGGCGAAGATGATGGCGATGGGGCTGCTCACCTACGATGCGGTGGAGGACGGGGAGCTGCTGCAACGGGTGTTGGGGGAACCGGTCGAGGAAGCGGTCGTGTTCGGCGGCAACGGCGTCGTGTTCAATTCACTCCGGCCGGAACGGCTTCGGCAGAAAGCCTTTGAATTCATCGGGATTTCCCCGGATCAGTTGAACTCGGTCGGAGAGGCGGGTTTTCGCACCAGTGCCGGGGGTGACGCCGAGACAATCGCGGTTCATGTTCAGCCGCTGAAGGGGGCGGGTGGCCAGGCGACCTTCGCGTTTCTCTATCTTCAGGTCCGGTCGTCCGGGGCGGCCCGGGAGAAGGCGATGATGGCGAGTCGCTTCCTGCTTGGGTCCACGGTGATGGTTGCGGCCACCACGCTCGCGTTGTTGCTGGTGTATTCCGCCCAGGTCGGTCGTCGGCTGCAGCGTCTCCTCGGCGTGACGAACCGGGTGCGGGAGGGAGATATGAACGCGCGCATCAAACCTGACGGTGGCCTGAACGAAATGACTTTGCTGTCGGCGGATTTCAACACGATGCTCAACGCGATCCAAGAGCGTGACCGGCGGATGTCCGAGCTCTCCAACCTGCAGCAAGCGATTCTGGATCATGCGGATTACTCGATCATCTCCACAGACACTGCCGGGACAATCCTGACGTTCAACCGTGCCGCCGAAAAGATGCTCGGTTATCCGGCGGTCGAGATGGTTGGAAAAGCAACGCCCGAGATTTTCCATGTTGAAGACGAGGTGGCCGCGCGGGCCAGGATTTTTTCACATGAGCTGGGAGAGAAGATCAATCCGGGCTACGAAGTGTTCGTCGCCAAGGCCCGTAAAGATCTGCCCAACGAACACGAGTGGACCTACGTGAGAAAGAACGGTGAGCGGATCAGCGTGTATCTGTCGGTGACCGCGTTGAAGAACGAGACGGGCGAGATCTACGGATTCATCGGAGTGGGGAAGGATATCAGTGAACAGAAACTCCGGGAGCAGGAGATTGAACAGATTACCGCTATCATCGAGACCACGTCAGATTTCGTGGGAGTGGCGGATGCCAGCTTTAAGGTTGTGTATGTCAATCCAGCCGGGCTGGAGCTGGCGGGCTACAGTGACGAGTGCGCGATCACCGGCCTGGATGTGCTGACCTTTCATCCGCGTACCACGTTTGAACACGTGTTGCAGCCCGCATTTGCGACGCTGGACACCGTCGGCTCGTGGTCGGGCGAGTCCGTCCTGCTGACGAGGCAGGGCGAGGAGATCCCCGTTTCCCAGGTGCTGATCGTTCACCGGGATGGAGCGGGCAAGGTGCTTCGTTATTCGACCATCATCCGGGACATACGATCGATCAAACAGTCGGCGGCGGAGCTTCACAAGAGTCGCGAGCGGCTCGAATCTGCGGTGGGATTGGCCCGTCTCGGCAGCTGGGAGCACGATCTCGGCGCGTTGGAAACCCGGTGGAGCCGGGAGATGTATAGCATCTACGGCGTACCGGAGGATTTCACGCCGCCAGGTGATACGGATTCGTTTCTGAAACTGATCCATCCGGATGACCGTGAGCTGGTTTCCTGGGCGAATCAGGAGGCCGTCAACCAACGCAGCGCAATCAACTACGACTACCGGACGAATCCGGAGATCGGGCCGCTGAAACACCTTGCCTGCCGCATCTACGCCCTGAGAGACGCCGCAGGAAACCCGGTCAGCATTTCGGGGACATTACAGGATATTACGGAACGAAAGGTCGCCGAGCTTGCGTTGAAGGACAGCGAGGAGAAACACCGCCTCGTCGTCGGGGCACTGGTCGAAGGCGTCAATGTTCTCGACCTAAACGGGGCCATCGTCACCAGCAATGAAAGCGCGGAACGGATTCTCGGCCTGACCAGCGACCAGTTGAGGGGCAAGAGCACCTACGATCCGGATTGGCAAACCGTCTATGAGGACGGGACGCCATTTCCTCCTGAAGATTATCCGATCAACCGTACCCTGCGGACGGGTACCCCGTTGAGCGGCGTAATCATGGGCGTTCACAAACCCACCGGCGAATTGACGTGGATCAGCATCAACAGCGCCCCGTTAACTCGGGAGGGTGAAACCTCCGCATACGCGGTGGTGGCCTCGTTCTTCGACGTGACCAAGGAGAAGGCCGCCCAGTTCCATCTCCTGGAACGATCCCGGCAGCTGGAGCTGGATGCCGAAATCAGCCGCGTGATCAGCGGCAGCCGCGCGCTGCCTGCGGTGATGCAGTTGTGCGTCCGTGAGATCACGAAACGCCTGGGCTGCGTTTTCTGCGGCGTCTGGCTGCTGGACGACTCCCACGATGAAATGACGCTTCTTGCGAGCGACGGCCGGGTCAGCCCGGACGGGGACGGATGGAGAACGATCCAGGTCGGGAGATTCAAGGTTGGCCGGATCGCCCGCGCACGAAAGGCGATTCTCAGCGCTCCGGTCGACGGATCGGCATCCCCGGATGAAACGGACTGGGAGAATCTGGAGAACAGTCTTGCGTTCGCGGGTTATCCACTGATCGCCGGAGGCCGTCTGCTCGGCGTTGTCGCTCTGCTCAGTCAAACGCCTTTCACCCAGTTCACGACTGATTCGCTCGCCCTGATGGTTGATCACATCAGTCTGGGAGTGACGCGAAAACTGGGGGAGGAGGAGATCAGCCGGCTGAACTTGGAGTTGGAGCACCGGGTCATCGAACGGACGCGCGAGTTGAAGGTCCGGATCAGCGAAGTGGAGAATCTCAATCGAAGCATGATCAACGTGCTCGAAGACCTGCGGGATTCGCGGGCGGAATCCGAGCGCGCCGCCAACCAGCTTTCCGCCGCGAATGTTAAACTCACTTCGGCCAACAATGAACTGGAGTCGTTCAGCTATTCCGTGTCCCACGATCTGCGGGCCCCATTGCGAAACGTCGCCGGATTCGTGGATCTGCTGAGAAAACGACTGGGATCGCAGATGGACGCCTCTGTCGCCCGCTATCTCAAGATCGTCCAGGATGAAACCCATCGGATGGGGCAGTTGATCGATGATCTGCTCGGTTTGTCCAGATTGGGGCGCGCGCATTTGAAGCTGGAACCGCTCAAAATGCGGACGCTCGTAGACGAGGTGATCGCCAGTCTTCCGCCGCCTGAAAACGGGTGCGCGATCGAGTGGGAAATCGGGGAACTGCCGGGTGCGCGCGGTGACGCCGGGCTGATTCGTCAGGTCTGGACGAACCTGATCAGCAACGCGGCGAAGTACTCCCGGTCCAGAGAACCGGCCCGGATCCGGATCGGCGGTTACGTCGACAACACGGCGGATCACCGGTTGGTCTATTTTGTGGCTGACAATGGCGTTGGGTTTGACATGAAGTATCAGGAGAAACTGTTCGGCGTGTTTCAACGGCTGCATTCCAACGAGGAGTTCGAGGGAACCGGTATCGGCCTCGCCAACGTCCATCGGATCGTCACCCGTCACGGCGGACAGGTCTGGGCCGAGGGGGCGGTTGACGAAGGAGCAACTTTTTACTTTTCATTAAGAAATCCGGAGAGCAGCATTTTGGGACCAGTTCGGAAAGATGACGTACAAGAAAATATTGTTGGTAGAAGATGACCCTCTGGGGGTGGAACTGACTTTGGCAGCGCTGGAGGAAACACAATTGGCGGACGAAGTGGCTGTCGTGAACGACGGCGTGGAGGCGGTGGATTACCTGAGCCGCAGCGGGGCTTATTCCTCACGTCAGGAGGGCAATCCGGAAGTCGTGCTGCTGGACCTGAAAATGCCCCGGATGGATGGGTTACAGGTGCTGGAGCATGTCCGCGCGGACGCCCTGCTGAGCAGGATTCCGATCGTGATGTTATCCTCCTCCCGCGAGGAGACCGACAAGGGCCGCAGTTATGAGCTGGGTGCCAACGCCTATGTCGTGAAGCCCGTCGATTTTGACCAGTTCAAGGATACGGTGAAACAGATCGGTGCATTCTGGGTGGATGTGAACGAACCGCCGTCAGGGAAGCGCTCCGGTACTTTGCGCTAAAGTTGCCCCGACGACGCTCCGAAAGATTGATATATGCGGATCCTTTGCCTCGAAGATGATCCGGCTGCGGCAGAGTTGATTCAGGCCGTTCTTGAGGACCATGGGCGCGATTGTTTCCTGCAGCGTGTGGAAACACGGGATGCCTTTTTGGAGTCCTTATTGGAAGGCGAATTTGACCTGGTCCTGGCCGATTTTGCGCTGCCTTCATTCGATGGCATGGCCGCCCTGAAACTCGCGCGCGAACATGCTCCGGACCTCCCGTTCATTTTCGTGTCGGGTTCACTCGGCGAGGAGGTCGCCATCGAAACCCTCAAGACCGGTGCGACCGATTACCTCCTCAAGGGCAATCTCAACCGCCTTGTTCCCGCCATTGACCGCGCCCTCCGGGAGACCCGTGAACGGTGCGACCGGAGGCTCGCGCTGGCGTTCCTTCAGGAAAGTGAGGAGCGGTTCCGGCTTCTGATCGAAAATTCCAACGACCTCGTGGCTGAAATCAGCCTGGATGGTGCGTGCATTTATGCCAGCCCCAATCATCTGGAAATACTGGGCTATCCATCCGAAATGCTGGTTGGAAAGAATCTGCTGGGCATCGTGCATCCTGGAGATCTTCAGCGGGTCACCGGAAAACTGAAGGAGGAACGAACCACGGTGACCTACCGGGTCCGATGCGCCGAGGGCAGCTGGCGGTGGATGGACTCGTCGGGACAACGGTTTCGCACCTCTGCCGGCGTGGAGCACGCCGTCATCATTTCACGGGACATTTCTGAGCGTCGGGAGGCGGATGTCAAACTTCTGGAACAGGCCCGTCTGCTTGAACTAGCCACCGACGCCATCATCGTCTGTGATCTCGATGACACGGTCCGTTTCTGGAATCAGGCTGCGGTGCAGACGTACGGATGGCCGGCGGCCGAGGCGGTGGGAAGAAAGCTTCCCGACCTCATCAAGCCCGAATTAATCTCCTACACGGATTCACGCGCAGAGCTCCTGAAATACGGACAATGGAGCGGCGAGTTACGGCTCAAGAAGAACACCGGCGAGGACGTGGACGCCAGCTTCCGCATCCGGCTGGTTCAGGACGCCCAGGACAATCCGGAATCGGTGCTCGCGATCGGCACCGACATCACCGAGAAGAAGGTTCTGGAAGCCCAGTTTTTCAAAGCTCAACGGCTGGAAAGTGTTGGCTTGCTTGCCAGCAGCATTGCCCATGACCTGAACAACATCCTCGCGCCGATTCTCATGGCGGCCCCTCTCTTGAAAATGGAGAACCTCAGCGCGGACAATATCGAACTTCTTAACACGATCGAGATCAGCGCCAAGCGTGGCGCGGACATGGTCAAACAGATTCTGTCGTTCACCCGCGGGACTGAGACCGGTCGGATGCCGATGGAGATCCGCCTGCTGCTCGGTGAAATGACGCGACTCGTCCGCGAGACGTTTCCCCGGTCGATCCACATGCAGTCCAACATTGCGAAGAATCTCTGGCCGGTTCTGGGGGGGGCGACCCAGCTTCACCAAGTGCTGTTGAACCTCTGCATCAACGCCCGGGACGCCATGTCCGACGGCGGGACGTTGTCGATCGAAGCTGAGAATGTCCTGCTCGGAGAGAAGCTTGCCGACGGCACGCCTACCGGACGACAGGTCGGTTATGTAATGATCCGGATCCGGGACACCGGGACGGGTATTCCCGAGGAACTCAGAGAGAAGGTGTTCGAGCCATTCTTCACCACCAAGGAACTGGGCAAGGGGACCGGGCTGGGCCTGGCCAGCGTGAAGAATATTCTGAGCCGGCATGGCGGCTACCTGACACTTGCCAGTCAGGTCGACAAGGGGACCGTGTTTGAAATTTTTCTGCCGTCGTCCAATAATCCGGATGCCGGTTCCACCAGTGCCGACTCCCCTGAGATCCCACGCGGGAACGGCGAGCTGATCCTCGTCGTGGACAACGAACCGCAGATCCGTGAGGTGTCCCGCCGCGTTCTGGAGATGAACGGCTACGAAGTTGAAACAGCGGGCGACGGGGTGGAGGCCATCGCCGTGTTTGCCCGAAACCGGGATTCCATGAAACTGTTGATCACCGCCACGGACATGCCGAGAATGGACGGCAAGGCGCTGATTCGTGTGCTTTTAAAAATGCGTCCCGACCTGAAGGTGATCGCGTCCGGCGGCCAGCTTTCAGAGGCGGACCGGAAGGCCTTCGATTCACTTCCGGTGGCATCATTTTTGGAAAAACCCTGCCTGCCCGAAAAACTGCTGACCGTCACCCACGACGTGCTGACAGCGAATCCCCGAAATGGTGATCCCTCCTGATTTTTTGCAAACGGCCGTAAATTCATGAAGCAAATTCTTTTTATCGATGACAACCAGCCGTTCCGGATCTCGTTCTCCCGAATCCTGGAGAAAGAGGGATACGAAATCGAACAGGCAGAAGACGGCCGGATCGGTCTGCGCAAGTTCAAGGAAAACCCGCCCGACCTCGTCATCTGTGATCTGATCATGCCGGATGTGGAAGGCCTGGAGACCATGCGCGGCATTCACGAGATGGACGGCAACATGAAAATTCTGGCCATCTCCGGGGGCGGTCGCGTGAACGCGCTCGACTACCTGAAGATCGCGCAGATGATGGGCGCGGTCGTCACGTTGGCCAAGCCCTTCACCAGCGAGGAACTGATCGGCGCGGTGGAAAAACTGATCGGTCCCGCCGGGGAATCCGGGACCGCCGGTTAGTTTTTTTGCCAACCTGTTTCTTGATCCCGCCCCGTGCGGGAACGTAGAGTGTCGCCACAGTTTATGACATCGACCCCCGCAAATTTCCCCCGTTGGTTGCGCCCGTTCGTTGGTGCAATTTTTATCTCCGCCCTCGCGTTGCGTCTTGAAGCCCAGAACGACGCTTCGGGTCTGTTGATCGATGCCGGTTATCACTATCTGGGTGATTCCAAGATCACGGACTGGGCGGGCACGGACGCAATCCCCACAGCCGGACCTCTGGAATTTGCATTTCAAGCCAAACCGAATTCCAGCCCTTCAACCCTTCGGATGCGTCATCGTGACGTGGACGGAATCTGGAAATTAAGCATCAACGGTGTTGAAATCGGCGAGCTGAGAAAGAAAAAGGACGAGGCGGAGTTTTACTATGAGATTCCAGCGAACACGCTTGTTGAAGGGGAGAACCGGTTCAAAGCCGCGCCCGAGGATCCGGCGGATGACATCGCCATCGGTCAGGTCCGGTTGTTTCAGGAGTCGCTTCGCGAACGGCTCGGTCTCCAACGCGTAAACATAAACGTCAAGGATGCGGCGACCGGCGCACCGCTCCCAGCGCGCGTCTCGATCACCACCGCGAACGATGACCGCCCCGAGATTTATTATCCCGAACCGGCTATCGTCGCCGTCCGCGAGGGCCTGGTTTATCTGAATGGCACCGCGCAGTTTGAAATCCCCCGGGCCGATTACCGCTTCACCGTGACGCGGGGACCTGAGTGGAGCAGGGGAGTCGAGACCATCGCCGTGGGTTTGAATCCGGCGGAATTGAATTTTGAATTGAAGCGTGAAGTGGACACCACTGGTTATGTCGCTGCCGATACGCACATTCATACGTTCACTTTCAGCGGGCACGGGGACGCCACGACGGAGGAACGAATCATCAGCCTCGCGGGTGAAGGTGTCGAATTTGCCGTGGCGACGGATCACAATCACAACACTGATTACCGCCCGTATCAGGAAAAACTCGGGCTGAACGAGTACTTCACGCCGGTCGTCGGCAACGAGGTGAGCACGGACAACGGTCACTTCAATGCGTTCCCCCTTGATCCAGCCGGCGAGATACCGCTTCACGAGGAAAGCGACTGGGTGAAGGTGGTTGATGACATGCGCCTCAAGGGGGCGAAGGTGGTCATCTTGAACCACCCGCGCTGGCCGGACCGGGAGACGGGACCGTTCGGCGTGTTCGGGTTGAACCGAAGCTCGGGTGAGCGCGACAGCGGGACGGCGTTCACGTTCGATGCGATGGAGCTGGTGAATGCCACGACGGACGCAGCGGCCCCTCTTTACTTGTTCGAAGACTGGTTTGCGCTTTTAAATCGCGGGGAGAAAATCGTCGCGGTCGGGGCGTCGGATTCCCACACGGTGGGCGATCCGGTGGGGCAGGGACGGACCTACATCAAAAGCGGCACGGATGATCCGGCGAAACTGGACGTTGACGAGCTTTGCGGGAACATCGTCGCGGGACGATCCAGTGTCAGCCTCGGCATTTTCACAGAGATCCAGGTCGATGATCAGTTCGGTTCCGGTGATCTGGTCACGGTGAAGAACAACGAATTCAAGGTGACTCTCGGCGTCCGCGCTCCGGGCTGGATACATCCGACGAAGGCGATCTTGTTCTTGAACGGGGTTGCCAAGGCCGAACAGGAAGTGTCCGCCAAGATCGGTGAAGCGACCGACGTGAGCCTGACGTTTCAGCTGCCGATCGCCGGAGTCGACGCCCATTTGGTCTGCGTGGTTTTGGGCGATCCTGTTTCGGACGCGAGCTGGAAAACGTTCAATGACTACACACTGGCTGCCACCAATCCGGTTTATCTGGATGTGAACGGCGACGGCCGCTACAGCAGCCCGCGAGAATCAGCGGAGAGAATTCAGGCCAGTCTCGGCAGGGACAAGGAAGCCCTCATCAGTACGCTTGAAATTATCGACCCCGTACTCGGCGTTCAGCTCATCAGCCTGGTTGAACCCGACCTGACGGAGCGCGACCGGCAAATGATCCGTTCGCTGCTGGAATTTCG
>JBDNGP010000111.1:0-54823 GCA_041689265.1 Verrucomicrobiota bacterium | reverse complement strand
GGAAAGCCAAGACCCGGACCGGGCCAGGCCTTCTCAAACACGCGTCATAGATGTCGTAGTCAGAAATCTCTGACCTCTACGACCCCGCTGATCCAACGTTCCGGCAGATCCTGTCAACTGGCACTTGGCACACCGCTTACTTTCCAGCGGTTCCTTGGTGCTTTCCAAAATACCTGCCGTCGTTGATGGGTTCAGTGAATGCAGCCAGTGGTAGATCTTTGCCTTGGAGAAATCGCCATAGACCTGGGCGCAGGCGTTCCGGCTCCAGTAAAAGGTGTTCCGCCCGTGCAGCCAACTATTGAACACACTCAAGCTCTGGGGCACTTTTCCTGGCGGGTCGGAGAAAGCAATCCCGTTGGTGTTTTGGTTGTACTCTACACGGTCCCGGCTTCCGTCGGGGTACACGGTTTCCAAAAAACGAGTCGTGCCACTCGGCCCACCGCCTTGCCCCCCCAAGAAGGTGCTGGTGCCGTAAGGGCTGGTCATCTGGCTGAGGACGATGTTGGTCGTGACATTGTTATAGGTCAGCTCGGAAACCAGCCCGAGGACATCGGTGATTTTGTCCACGGAATAAATCCGGGTCACGTTGGTCGGTTGATTGACTGGGTCCAGCACCAAGTCAAAGAATGCGTATTCAAAAGTCGCGAACCGCCCAAATGGATCAGTGACCTTGGTGATCAATTCCGATTCGGAAGGGTGTTCATAGGAAATCGTCGTTACCTGACCGATGGCGTCCGTGAGCCCGACTAGACGAGAGCCGCTCCAGGTGAGCGTGACGGCGTTGCCGGCGGGATCCATTATCTGGGTGAGAAAAACGAAAGTGCCGCTCCGCAGCCCAAAGATCTTTTTCGAACCATCACGGAAGGTCATCTCGTAAGTGGCGGCGGTATTGGTGCCGAACCGCTTCAGCCGCGATTGCTCGAATTGCTGCGGTGCAAAAGTCTGCGAGGGGCTGTCGAAGCCGGTGAACGTACGGGCGCCACCACCGCCCACGAAATACTTTACATTTGCGAGGGGGCTGCCGGGATTGTCCCTGATAGAGCCATACCAATCGTGGGTCCATTTCGGGCCGAACCGGCTGGAAACTTGACTGGCCGGCTGAATGTAGTCCCGCTGATTGTAGCGAACCGTGAACCGGACCGGCGGGCCGACGGGAGGGCTGTAACCCACCGGCGTGTCGCGAATCTGCAAATTGACGAGTCCCAAGTGGACGCTCGAAATTGCCATTCCCATTCCCGGGTCTTCCATCCCACAGAATCCGGCTTGTTCATCCTCGGGCGTGTAATTGTCGGGATCAATGCCGCTCGTCACGCCTTTGCCCTAGACCGACCCTCCTTCCTTGGCATCAACGCTCCGCCAACCGCGCGGCAGGGCTCCCGGCGGGATGAGAAAATATCCGCTCGTCTCTTCCTCCAACGCCTGCTTCGTCGCCCACTCACCAGTTCCGAACGTCGGGTCTTCCAGCAAATACCACCCGTCCTGTTCGCGGATTAAAGCCGCGTAATGACCCACTTTCCAATGCACTACGGAGGGGATGGAAAAGTTGCCGTCATTTTCGCGAAAGACCATCTGATAATTCAACCCAAGCTTCCTCGACAGTTCAGCCACTTGAGACAGCGAGAAACCCTGCTGGGTCGAGGCCGAATCAAAAACCTCCATCATCGCGTTGGCAGGGGACGACGTGAGGAGTCTCTGATCTGACCGGAGAATACTCTGCAACGCCAGCGGCCCGCACCGGAACGAGATCCCCGGCTGATGCTGCATCATCGAAAGCGCCTCGCGTGCCTGATTGATTCGTTCGGCCGCCCCACCAATAAACACGCGTCGTTCGACCGATTTCAGCAGTGCCTCCAACTCCTCCATTCGCCCCAAACGGGAATACAGTCCGGCCAGTTCGCACGCCGCGCGATCCGCCAGGAATTTGCCCCGGGCGTCCGTGGCCTGCAGGCCCAGCGCCCACGCTTCCCGCCACGCTTCCAGCGCGCGCGAAAGTATGCCGTGTTGTAGTAATCCAGCCCCAGTCCGGTAAGTAACGCCGCCCGCCACGGTGATTTGGGGTGGCTTTGCAAAAAACCAGTGAGGCTGGAGAAATCATCCGGGGCAATGCGTTGTCAATAGTCGAGCAAGGCGGCCGCCAGTGCCGTGTTTTCAGCGGCATCCGGCTCGCCACCGATTGGAACCAGTGGTTCGTCGAACACGCGTGCCCGGTACAGTTCGGGTACCGTCGGAACGGTCGAGAACCTCAGCGTAGTTGTTGGTGCCTCCGCCCCCGGCGACGTCGTGGCTGTCCCGCCGACGAACATCAAACACGGCAGACAAACGATCAGTGCGATCTCTTGCAGTCGCGTGTTTAGAAAACTTCGGGCGGTCAAGCGGTGGGAACGAGCCGCGAATTTTGCATGCATATCAACATGGTTGCGACAAATGGGGCGAACTACGGCTGTCAGGAAAACCAACTGGTTTCCCTCTAAGTTTGAGTCAGTGCAGTGAACGAGTGTTTCCGTCAATCCCATTCTCCCGCCACCTTTTCCAATTATGATCAAAGGTTGGCGAAGTTGCTGCCGGTTCTCCGGCCAGATTCTTCACCGCGCATCCCACTCACGAACCCAGCCTGAACACCCGGTTCAACCTCCTTCAAGACGCTTTCTGGTGACCTTGAATCGGCTCAAGCCGCATTCCTGAAGTCGTTCGTGTTTTCGATCACCTCCAAGACCCGCCCCGAGTGTTGGTCAGGAATTATCGCGGCCCAACCGGCGAAGGTCGGTTCTGCTTTTTTCTGGGGCGCCAGAGCCTGAATTTTTTCAACACGGCCACCCGGTGTTCTTGCATGAGCCAAGTGACAAATACGTAGGCGATCAGCCCGAAGACCACGGAATTGACACCGGCACCGACGAGGAAAGTGGTTCCCCAGACATGTTTCTGCACGGTCGCCTCGGTGACCTGCTCGAGTGTGAACGTGTGCACCTTGTCCATGAGCCAGCCGCCCACGACCATGTTCAGATAAAACAGGACGAGCCAGAAAGGGGTGAGCAGTGCGCCGCCTGCCAGGCCGGCAATGAAATTGCCGCGGCAGAGTTTGGCTAGTAATCCCGAGATCAGGAAACCAAATCCGAACGTTGGAAAGAAATTTACCACCATGCCGAGCGCGAATCCTCTCCCGGCACGTTCTGCCCCATCGCGGACCCGAAACAGCCTCAATGCGTGGTAATGCATGGGGCGGTGGGCTTTGTTGATCAGGTGGCGCATGGGACGGGTTATAATGGCGCAAGCGCCTGCAACTTATATCGGCTTGGTTCGCTGCCGCACAAGTCGCCAGCAGAGATTTTTTGCTAGTCGAGCATCTTTAACGGCCAGAACAGTGGAATCAACAGCGTGGCCAGAATCCAGAAAAGTATATTCAGCGGGAGGCCCACTTTTACGAAGTCGCTGAACCGGTATCCGCCCGCGCCGTAAACCAGTGTGTTGGTCTGATAGCCAACGGGTGTTGCAAAACTGGCGGACGCACCCAACGCCACCGCCATGATGAACGGTCGCGGGTCCAGTCCCATTTCTTTCACTGCACCGATCACGATGGGCGTGATGATGACCGCCACCGCGTTGTTGGACAGGAAGGTTGTGAGAAACGAGGACATGGCAAACGTCATCGCAAGCACCGCCATCGGCCCGGCTGATCCAAGGCTCACGATCAGGCCGTGAGCGAGATACACGGCCCCACCGGTTTCCTCCAGCGCCAACCCGATGGCCAGCGTGCCCATGATGAGCATGATGATTTTCCAGTTGATCGCCCGATAGGCTTCTTCCATTTCCAGACAACCGGACAGCACCATCGCCAGCGCGCACATCATCGCCAGCGCGCTGATTGGCAGCAGGTTGATCGTCGCCAGAACGACCATCACCAGCACGATGCCGATGGAAAGCCACATGCGCCCGCGCCGGGTGACTTTTTCAACCGGCGCGGTGAGCAACAGAAAATTGCGGTCCGCCCGGAGTTTTTCAAAAGCGGACTCGGGGCCTTCCATCAGGATGGTGTCGCCGAAATTGAGCCGGATATTTTCAAATTTTCTCCGCAGGTTGTGCCCCTCCCGGTGGACGGCAAGAATGAGGATTCCGAATCGCTGCCTGAAATTAATCTGGCGGATGGTCCGGCCGATCATCTCGGAGTTGGGACCGATCACGCTTTCCATGATCGCAGCTTTCTGCGTCCCGAGCGTTTCCAAACCCAGTTCGGAGTGGGGCAGAATGTCCAAGCCGGGCTGGTCCTTCACCTCCAGCACTCCCGAAAGGATCGTGGTGATGCGAAGCCGGTCGCCCTGTTCCAGCACGACCTCGTTGAGTGGCGTGGTGAGAAATTCACCGTTCCGGCTGATGTCCAGAATGCGGCTGTTTTTCAACGACTTCAGCGAAGTGTCGGCGATGTGTTTTCCAATGAGCGGTGACGCCGCAGCAACCACCGCCTCGGTAAGAAACTCACGGGACTTGGTGGTCTGCAGAATCGTTGAAAGCGTCTCCCGGGCTGGGAGTAGTTTTCGACCGATGGTGAACATGTAGACGAGTCCCGCCGCCCCGATCACGAGGCCGATAGGGGTCAGTTCAAACATGCCTAGCGGCGCCTCCCCGGACGCTTCCGCCGTGGCGCTCACGAGAATGTTCGTCGAGGTGCCGATCAGCGTGCACGACCCGCCGAAAATCGCGGCGAAGGAGAGTGGGATCAACAGCTTGGACGGCTTGATATCATAGCGCACCGCCATCGAAATCATGATCGGCATGAACACGACGACGACGGGGGTGTTGTTCACGAACGCAGAGATGACGCCGACGATTGGCAGCGTGACCAGAAGCAGCGACAACTCGGTTTTCAATCCCAGTGAGTGCAGTTTCTGTCCCATCAAATCGATCGCGCCCGTCCGTTCCAATCCCGCGCTAAGGATGAACATGCAGGCGATCGTGATGGTGGCTTCGTTCGAGAAGACGGAAAAAACCTTGGCCGGCGAAAGGATGCCCGTGGCCAGCAACGCCATCATTGCCACGAGGGCCACGATGTCCACCGACCACTTCTCCCAGACCATCGCGGCGAACGAGGCGAGCAGGAGGCACAGGACAAATATGATTTGCCAGGTCATTGTTTGAGAGTGTGATGATTGCGTTGATCAACGGGGTACTGCCAGTCAATTCAGCTCATTTTCCGATCAACAGTTTCATCGCGCCAATGAGCATCAGACAGCCGAATGCGCGTTTCAATCCAAGCACGGGAATGCTTTTGGTCAGCCACGCGCCGCAGAATCCGCCAATGACGGCCGTCGGGATCAACGCCAGCGCGATCTTCCACTGGACGTTGCCGAGAATGTTGTGCTGGTAGGTGCCGATGATCGCGGTGGGGATGATCACGGCGAGCGATGTGCCGATCGCCGCCTTCGCATTCATCTCCAGAAAAAACATCATGGCAGGCACCATGATGATTCCGCCGCCCACGCCGAACAGCCCGCTTGCCAGTCCGCCGCCCAACCCGATGAGTGCCGAGTAAAGGAATTGCATGAACGGCTTATGCCGCGCCGCGCGGACGATGGCGACGAAAAAGGCGGCGATGGGAAAATTTGGCTGGCGTGCGCTCGATGCATTCATAGACACTGCAGCACCCGTGGCCGACGCAACTAAAGACCCAATCGCCCCGCTCGAAAAGGGCCGACTGCTCATCGTCGATGACAGTCCGGAGAGCTGCGAAATCCTCGCCATGTTGTGCGAGAAAATCGGGCACCTTCCCACCTCGGTCGAGAGCGGTGAAGCGGCGCTTGAGCTCATGAGGACGAAGGAATTCGACGTCATCATTCTCGACATCATGATGCCAGGTATGGACGGCTATGAAGTCCTCACCCGTCTCAAAGCGGATCCTGCAACACGCGACACCCCGGTGCTGATATTGTCCGGCTACACCGAACTCGACAGCATTGTCCACTGCATCAAACTCGGTGCCGAGGATTACCTTCCCAAACCGTTCAAGGCCATTCTGCTCAAGGCCAGGATCGGTGCCTGTCTTGAGAAAAAACGCCTGCGAGATCACGACAAATTCATCATCAACCAGCTCGAAGAAGAGCAGAAGAAATCGGACAAACTCCTGCTTAACATTCTTCCCGGCCCGATTGCCGACCGCCTGAAACAGGGGGAGGAAGTCATTGTCGACAGCTTCGCCTCAGTCACCGTGTTGTTCGCGGATCTGGTGGGGTTCAGCCAGCTCGCCGCCCGGCTTTCGCCCAACGAACTGGTGCGCAGTTTGAACGATGTGTTCTCCCGGTTCGACTTTCTCGCCCGGCAGTTTGGACTGGAAAAAATCAAGACCATTGGCGACGCCTACATGGCGGTCGCCGGTGTCCCTGAACGCTGCGACAACCACGCCGAGCGCGCCGCCGACATGGCGCTCGCGATGCAGGACGAGATCCAGACTTTTAATCAGCAAAGCGGCCATTCGCTGAAGGTCCGTATCGGAATGCACTCCGGCCCGGTCGTCGCCGGCGTGATCGGCACGCACAAGTTCACCTACGATTTGTGGGGCGACACTGTGAACATCGCTAGCCGGATGGAATCCCACGGCCACCCCAGCGCGATTCAGGTCAGCGAAAACACGGAACGCATCCTCCGTGATAAATATCTCTTCATCACCCGTGGACGAATTCAGGTCAAAGGTCAGGGAGAACTGATGACCTACCTGCTCGGCGGCAAACTCGGATGAATCCTCCATCAAAGCCCCGGCTCAAATTGCGTCTTTCTCCCGCAGCGGAAAAGGCTGTTCGACAGGGGCACCCTTGGATCTATGCCAACCGAATTCGTGATCAGAACCGGGCGGGCGATGCCGGTGAATTTGCGGTTGTGTACGATCGGCGTGATCGGTTTCTCGCCATCGGATTGTACGATCCCGATTCACAAATCGCCGTTCGCGTTGTGCACGCGGGATCCCCGGTCCAGATCGACGACGCGTGGTGGGCCGAGCGAATGGCTGAACCGTTGCAGAAACGACGCGAACTGTTCGCCAATGAACAGACGACCGGCTACCGCTGCATCAACGGCGAGAGCGACGGCTGGCCGGGATTGATACTGGACCGCTACGCGGATTGCGCGGTGTTGAAGCTCTATTCGCCCGTGTGGTTTCCGCACCTGGAACGCATCGTCAGCCTGATCAAAAATGAACTTCAACCGAACCATCTCGTCCTGCGCTTGAGCCGAAATTCGGAGGAAGCCGCAACCGCGCTGGGTTTGCATGACGGGAAGTTGATGTTCGATGCCGGTCTGAAAAACCCGGTTGTGTTTGAAGAAAACGGGCTGTGGTTCGAGGCGGACGTGTTGCGTGGACAGAAGACCGGTTTCTTCCTCGATCAACGCGACAACCGGAAACGCGTCGGCGAACTGGCGGCAGGTCGCGACGTGTTGAATGTGTTCAGCCACGCGGGAGCGTTCTCTGTTTACGCGGCGGCGGGCGGCGCTCGTTCCACGGCGGATCTGGACATCAGCGAACACGCCATCCAGGCGGCGGCGCGAAACATGAAATTGAACAGCGGGAGCGCGAAGATCGCGTCGTGCCCACACCGGACAATCAAGGCGGACGCCTTTGACTGGTTGTCCGGCCAAACCGAATCAACCTACGATCTGGTCATCATTGATCCGCCCTCGCTCGCCAAACGCGAACTGGAAAAAGAGGGTGCGATCAACGCCTACGAGCAGCTGGCCCGGGAAGGTTTTCGCCTGCTGAGACCGGGTGGGATTTTTGTTTCAGCCTCTTGCTCGTCTCATGTCGGGGCCGATGAATTCTTCGAGATAGCGAGACACGCCGCGACGCAGTCCCGCGCCCAGGTCAGTGAACTCGCCACCACGCTCCACACCGCCGACCATCCCGCCGCCATTCCCGAGGCGCACTACCTGAAGTGTATCTTTCTGAAGAAAACCGGGTGAGAACCGCAATGGGCGTCGCCGATCTGTCCACTATTGCGTCCGACGATCGAAGCAACGTAGATTGCCCGCCGAAACAAACCGTCAACCAACACATATTCCATTATGGCAAAAGGAAACCGCGCTCCAAAAAAAGAAGTCAAGAAGCCGAAGAAGGACAAAACAAAGGTCGCCACCGCAACGCCGACACGTCGGGGCTCCTGACTGATCGCACCGGGCCGGGCCATCGTTCGGCGGGCCAGGCTCGGGTGTGGTTTCGACCTCACCCGGAAGCTGCTCATCACGGTGGCCCGGGACCCGATAAATTTGAAGACAACGACATGACAACGCCGCCATCACATCCCCGCGATCCGTTGCACGGGATCACTCTGGAAAGCATCGTCAACCAGCTCGTTCAGCGGCACGGTTGGAGTGAGATGGGGGCTCGCATTCCCATCCGCTGTTTCATGTTCAATCCGACGGTGAAGTCCAGTCTCACGTTCCTGCGCAAAACACCGTGGGCAAGAGCAAAAGTTGAAGACTGGTTCATCTCCGAGCTGTGACCCCAGCCGTTTTGTGAACGCGATCCGCTTCGGGCGCGTTTTACGGAACGTCTTTGGTTTCCTCTCTGCAACCTTCTGTTCAAAGGAATTATCCCAGCTGAGGTGATGTCCGGCGGAGACGGGTTGCAAACGTGACTTGTGTTGCCGCGCATCGTCGCGTCCCGGTGACACCGCAGTTGGAACCTCGCGACAAAACCGTTCATCCTAAATTCGGAGATGAGAACCACGGAATGCACGGAACACACGGATCAGGAATAAATTGTACCCACGGAGCGCTTCTCCCGCCGGGTGTTCCACCCGGTTCACGCCACTCATGATCTTTTGTGTTGATCGGCCATCTGTGGTTTTCCTTTTTTGGTTGATTCACGCTGATACTCGCCGGTCCGGCCTGGAAATTTTTTGGAATAGGTGACCGTTTTTCCCCGGCTTTGACGGTTATACAGATGAGGAACCGTCTTTGGTGGGCGGGTCCTCACTGAAATGGGGTGAATTCCATGAACGAACAATCCATCGCGTGGATCTCCGGCGAATCATCCGCGCCGTTGCTGATCGATTCGGCGGTCAGCATCGGGCAATCCACGGAGCAGGCCGAGGTGGAACAGACGATTCAGAACTGGGAACAGGCAGTGAAGACCTACGAGGCCTCACTCGAACTTCGCGCGGATGAAGACCCGCAGTTCAATCATGATCTGGTGAAACGAAAGCTGGAAGAGCTGAAGAAGCAGCAGGAAGAACAAAAACAAGAACAGGAAAACAAGGATCAACAGGATCAGACTGATCAGGGTTCTGATTCCGAGCAGCAAAAAGATCAGGACCAAAAGTCGGATGAACAGAAACAGTCCGGCCAGGATTCCAAACCTGACGACAAACAAGGTCAGGATAAGGAACAGAACGCTGATTCCAAACCCGAAGATCAGAAGGACCAGGAACAGTCCGGCGAGGGCTCGAAGCAGGATTAGCAGAAGCAGGGCGACCAGGGTCGGGAACAGGAACCGGCGAAGCCTGAACAGCAACAGGGCAACCAGCCGGCTCCGGGGAGTGCCGATCAGCAAAAGGATCAGGCGGCACAGCAGGCAGCCGACATGCAGCGCGCGCCCTTCTCGATTCGCTCAACAATGAACAACGTTGCCTGCCAGCCACGCCGATTTCACGCGGTGGCGCCGGCAGCCCAAAACCCGGGAAACCGTTCAAGAATGGGTAACATGAAAACGAGATTCACATAGGTCATTTTCCAATCATCACCATCGTCACCGCATTACTGACAGGTCTCGGCAGCGCGACAGCCGAAGTCACCGCCCAACTGGATCACGCCGAAATCGCGCTCGGTGAAGCAGCGCGACTCAACGTCACGATCACGGGCACCGGTCGCGAAACCAGCACGCCACCAAACGTGCCAGGACTTCAGTTCAACGGTGTTGCGACCTCGATCCAAACCGTGACGTTCCAGGTCGTTCCACAACGCGTCGGAACATTTACGATCCCGGCACCCACGCAGGGCGGAAAACCGCTGACACTGAACGTGCGTCCGGGCAACGGTCGCAACGGATCGGCGGGCAACAATTCGGGCGCGTTGCAGAATCTGCCCGCGCCAAACCTCCGCGGATCCCCGACGGGCCCGACACAGGTCACCCAGGACGGTTCGGCGTTCGTTCGTCTGCTGATGCCGCGTCGTGAATTGTTCGTCGGCGAAACGGTGCCGGTGAAAATTTAGGTCGGATTGCGCCCGGGTCTGGTGGCGTCCTCAACGGACTGCCGACCTTGAACGGCGATCAGTTCACGTTGAACAAGCTGTCGTTCGAGCCGGAGCAATCCCAAGAGATCGTCGGTGGCCAGCCGTTCACCGTGCTGACCTGGCACAGCGCGCTCGCCGCCGTGAAGCCGGGTGAGTTTGCGCTGACGGTCGAGACGCCGCTCACCGTTCGCATGCGAACAGCACCGCAACGTCGTTCACGCAGTCTTTTCGATGATCCATTCAACGACCCGTTCTTTCAGAACTTTTTCGGCGGCACGACCGAGAAACGAATCACCGTGGCCAGTCAACCAGACGCGCTCAAGATCGAAGCGCTGCCGACCGACGGACGTCCCGCCGGATTCAACGGCGCGGTGGGACAATTCAAGGTCAGCGCCGAGCTTTCAACCCAGCAGGCGTCCGTCGGCGATCCACTCACGCTTCGCATGAACGACACTGGTTCCGGAAACTTCGACCACGTCCAGTCCCCAATGCTCGATGGAGTGAGCGATTGGAAGACGTACAAACCGACCGCTAGTTTCACTCCCGCTGACATTGCGGGTTTCAGCGGCGAGAAGGTGTTTGAACAGGCGATCATCCCGATGAAGGCCGGGAAACAGAGCGTGCCTCAGATCGCCTTCAGCTATTTCAACCCGGAGACGCGGGAGTTTGAAACCCCGCGCGCCACACTGATCGAGATTGATGTGAGCGCCGCGTCGAGCGGAAGCCTTGCGAACAGCAGTGCGCCCATGGCCGATACACGCGAAGCATCGGAGGAGGTATCCGGGATTCCCGGTTTGCAGCCTGATCACGTTGAGCATGGTGGCGGCGTCCCGACCTTGCGACCGCTTTACTTCCGTCCGTGGTTCGTCGCGAGTCAGGGCGTATTGGCGTTCGGCTTTGTCGGCGCGTTTGTTTTCCGGCGATTCAAGGACGGGTCTTCGCTGCGAACCGGTGACCGGCGGCGGCGCGACACCGGAGCATTGATCTCCGAGCGGGTTGTGGAAATGAAGGCTGCAGCGAAGGCTGGTGACGCTCCCCGGTTTTTTCAATCGGCCCGCTGCGCATTCTAGCAAAGCATCGGAGAGCGCTGGGGAGTGGAGCCTGCTTCCATCACCGTTGCGGAGCTCGACCAGCGTTTGAATGGCGGTGGAACCGAGCTTCGTCAAATATTTTTGATAGCAGATCAGTCGGCCTATTCCGGGCAGAACCCCGACGCGACGGATCTGGAAAAATGGAAAGCGTCCGTCATCCAACAACTCAAACACCGGGAGTCCCCAGGACACTGTTTCAAATGTTAACCCGCGTCGGAACTGGCAAGGCGAAGATCACGAAGAAGCTGCTGGCCAGAGTCGAACGTGAAGCCGTGGCACGACTGCATCGCCATTCGTCAAAGCCGCCACGCCCGAAACGGGAGGGCTTTGTCCAGCCGCGGTTCGTTGTGTTCGTTGCCTCGCTCCTTCTGTCGATATTGGTTTTGGCGGGCGGGGAACCGGTGATGGCGGAAGCGGCTCCGACGTCCGGCTATTCAGCGACGGCGCTGTACAACGAGGCCAACGCCCGCGCCCGCGAAGGAAAGGTGGGTGCGGCGATTCTGAATTACGAACGCGCGCGGTTGCTGGCGCCTTCCGATCCGGACATTGCGGCCAATCTCAAGCTGGTTCGCGAGCATGCGGGATTGTCCGAACCGATGCAGAATGGCGTTGCGCAGATCTTGAACGCTGTGCGTCCCGGCACGGGTGCATGGTTCGGAAGTTTCGGGTTGGTGGTGGCCGGTCTGGGGATTTTGCTGGCGCCTCGAATGCCGAAACATCGGCTTGCTCTCTGGTTGTTGAGCGGGATGGGGGCGTTTGTGGTAGCGCTGGCGATCAGCCAGGCCGTGGTGCTGTCGCCGCAAATGAACATGGCGTTCACCTTGCGCGAAGGCGAAACCGTGACGATCATCGCCGAGCGTCAGGACTTCGTGCTGGTGAAGAACCATGCCGGTCTGTCCGGTTGGGTGGCGGCTGAAGAGCTCGCGCGTATCGTTCCTGACTCGGATCAGCTCGTTGCTTCCGTTGATCAATCCTGATCCGGGTAAAATCGGATCGGAGCGGTCGGGGTCCCGGTGGAGAAAAAAGAGGGTGAAAAATTTCCCGCTTTTACTTATCGAAACTTCTGTTATTTATTGGGGCATGATGAAACGCGATCACGTGACACGAATCTACTGCCTGCCGGTTTTGCTGGCCACCCTCTCCCTGACCGTCAACGCGGAGGACTGGTATCGCTGGCACGGGCCGGAGCTCGACGGGATTTCCAAGGAAACCGGCTGGTCCGCCAAGGCGTTGTCGCCCGACGCGAACATTCTCTGGCGGGCAAACATTGGGATGGGGTTTTCATCATTCGCGGTGGCTGACGGGCGCGTTTACGCCACCGGCAATGACGCCGACATGGACACGGTGTTCTGCTTCGCTGCGGACACCGGCAAGGAGATCTGGAAATACAGTTACGCGGAGCCGTTGGACGCGCACTACTTCGAGGGCGGCACCAGTGCCACGCCGACCGTGGACGGCGAAACTGTTTTCCAACTGAGTCGAAAAGGACATTTGGCGGCGCTCGATGCGAAGACTGGCAAGCTGAAATGGGCAAAGGACATCGCCAAGGAAACCGGCGCAAAAATTCCTGAGTGGGGTTTCGCCAGTTCGCCTTTGGTGCATGGCGATATGTTGGTTGTGAATGTCGGTGAACACGGGACGGCCCTGGAGAAGAAGACGGGCAAAATAGTCTGGACCACCGGCAAAGGAGCTTCGGGTTACGCCACTGCCGTTCCTTTCAAAGCCGCGGGCAAAAGCGGGTTGGCGATATTCGCGGCGAAAGAACTGGCCGCTGTTGACACGCTGACGGGCAAGCTGCTTTGGAGCTATCCGTGGAAAACCAGTTACGATGTGAACGCGGCGGATCCGGTTTTTTACGATGACCAAGTGTTTCTCAGTTCCGGCTACGGAACCGGTGGAGGACTGGTCGACATCAAGGGTTCGACTCCCAAGGAAGTGTGGGCGAACCAGAACATGCATAATCAATTCAACTCGTCCGTGCTGATCGACGGCCATCTGTACGGCATCAGCGGGCAGGGCGGCAAGAGCGCGGACGCCGGACTGGTCTGTGTTGAGCTGGCCACGGGCAAACTCAAATGGAAGGAAAGTTCACTGATGTTTGGAGCGATGACCGCCACCAAGGATCACATCATTGCCATCGGCGAAAAGGGCGAACTCGTGATTGCCGATGTGAACCCGGACAAATTTGTTTCCACCTCGCGCGCACAGGTTCTGGGCGGCCGTTGCTGGATCTCCCCCGTTCTTTCCAACGGCAAAGTCTACGTTCGCAACGCGAAGGGCAACATGGTCTGCGTGGACGTCAGCAAGTAGGCGGAACACCGTCGATACTTCGGGCGGATAGCCGGGGATCTACTCGCCGGACGGGAGGCTGCGTTTCTCCTTGTTGGCCTCCCTTTGTTCGGCAAAGAAACTCTTCAAAAGGTGCCGGCTTTCCTCGTCACGAACGCTGTGCGTGATCTCGCATTGATGGTTGAGAGTCGGGAATTGCAGTAAGTTCATCGCGCCACCGGCCGCACCCGCTTTTGGATCGCCGACACCGAAGACGACCCGTTTCAAACGTGCGTGGACGACTGCTCCGGCGCACATCGGACACGGCTCTTTCGTGACATACAACGTGCAGTCCGTGAGCCGCCAGTTGTCCATGGCCTGTTCCGCCTGCGTGATCGCAAGCATCTCGGCGTGGGCGGTCGCGTCATTCAGCATTTCGACCTGGTTGTAAGCGCGGGCGATGATGCGTCCTTCGTGAACGATCACCGCGCCGATCGGCACCTCCTCTATCGCGTAAGCCTTGGCCGCATGACGCAGCGCCTCACCCATGAAATAGTGGTCGCTCTGCAAATCAATGATGGGCTCGTCCATGATGATTACTTCACGGCGGATTGTTCCAACGTCCACTCGTTGTGACCGTTGTCACCACATCGACAGTGCGCCACAAAAAAGCCGCCGCGATGCTGCCAGAACAACGGCCAGACTTTTTCCCGATCCGTCTGCGGCAGGGAAATATCGTTGAGGTCCGTCTTTGAAAAAAACTGGAACCGGCCTTCGCTGATGGTCGGCGGAATCGCGCTCAGTTTCTTTTTCACTTCAAATAGAAACATCAACCAGTGGGCCTGTCCGGCGTATCCGTATTCACTGACCACCCCGGTCAGGTGCAGGTCGTCGTGGCGCAATGTAATCCCGGTTTCTTCATGAGCTTCACGGGCGGCGCAGGCATGAGGGGATTCGCCGGTGTCCTGTTGCAACTTACCGCCGGGCGGACTCCACAAACCGAGGTTCGGCTGCTGCGCGCGTTCCATGAGCAGCACTTCGTCCCGCTCGTTGAAGCAGTAGAGCAGGGTGGCTACGCGATATGGCATTACATTTGTCATTATCTGCAAAAAGCGGTGGCGATTTTGTAGGGCAGCGACACGCCGGGAGTGAACCAGCTGCGGTTCGACGCGGCAACGTATTTGGGCGACCGCGCCGGATTTTGCCTTGGAGGGAGTGTGTTCGTCCGCCATCGTGGTCACCGAGCATGGCAGCGAAGAAAACTTATTTTGTCGTCGGAACGGACACCGGGGTTGGCAAGACCGTGTTGACCGCGCTGATCGCGCGTCAGCTCCGCAATCAGGGCGTGAACGTGATGGCGGTCAAACCGTTTTGTTCCGGTGGACGCGACGACGCGCGTTGGATCCGCGAAGCGCTGGGACATTCGGTGACGCTCGATGAAATCAACCCGTGGCATTTTCGGGCTGCGTTGACGCCCTTGCTGGCCGCGCGAAAAGCGGGCACAAGGGTGGAGTTGTCGGAGTGCCTGAAGTTTCTCGAAGCGGCGCGGCGCGGATGTGACACGTTGTTGATCGAAGGGGCGGGCGGGCTGTTGAGCCCGCTGGGGGAAGGATTCGATGCGCGGGATTTGATCGTTAAAACGAACGCGATTCCGTTGATCGTCTGTCCCAACCGGCTGGGAGCGATCAACCAGATTCGGCTGGCGCAAGCGGCTCTTCCGAAACGAATTGCCGACCGTTCACGCGTCGTGTTGGTTAATCCGGTGAAGCGGGGAATCGTCGAGCGGACCAACTTTGAAATCCTTCGGGAAATCGTCGCCGAGTCTCGAATTATTTCGTTTCCGCAAATCGACTGGCCGGGGGTGCTGGCGGTGAACCGCCTTTCGGGACGCGTTGTCCGGGCGATTCAGACGCTGATGGGCTAAAACGAATAGTTCATCGAGAGCGTCACCGTGTTCACGTCGTAATTCCGTGTCTGAATATTTGAAGTGCGATTGCGGTACACGTAGCTCAGCGACGTTGTGAACCGGTCTGTGATGGAGAACGGAAAACCGACGTTGAAGCCATAGTAGTCATAGTTTTCGGTGTCTATGACATTGGGCTGTTCGCCAATTTGGTAGTAGGCGCCGGCACCAAATGCGATCAGGTCCGTGAGCTGCCAGTTCAAGCCGTAATTGAAGGTCAATGTCTGCAGAATCTGGGTTTCGACGCCGACCTGAACCTCCCTCACCGCACTGAAAGAATGGCGAAAGTTCTCGGTGAACTGATGTGAGACGTCCAGGCCAAGATACGGCACCGAAATGTCATCAGGTGCAGGGAGAAAACCGTTCTGTTCAAACTCGGTCCAGGACCAGCCGACCCGGCCGGAGAGCGTCCAAGCCTGGGTGATCTGCCATTCGATATAGGGTCCGACGCTCAGTTGATAGAGGTTGCTCCGAATCGGTTGGTCATAGTGAATGTACGAACCGCTTGTTTCGACACCGGTGCGGGTATCCTGCGCGATGATGTATCCTGTGCGAAGAAAGACCTGTTCCGACGCGCGTGTCAGATCGTTGAAGGCATTACTTTGAGTCGACCAGAAATTGTAGTGCGAGTATCCACCTTCCACATACATCGGTTCCGGCGAATAGATTGTCCGGATGCCGGCCGTATTATTGATGCCGCCATAGTTGGAACGGTTGACCAGATCTCCCTGATTCAGAGCGTCCGAGCTGTAGGAAAAAGTGTCGTACAACGTGACCAGTGCCTGTCCCGCCCGGAAATCGTAGGCAAGGTTGGAGTTTGGGGTCAGGTTGAGTTGGTCCTCGCGGGACTGGTTCACGTAAAAGCTGTAACCAATGCCGACTCCGAACGACAGCCTGGATGTGTCAGTGACCGGATAGAACAACGTGAAATTAAACGTCGGCGTGATGATCAGATCGTTCTGAGGATCGACGCCGGAATAGTTGGCGTTGTCGGTGAAGGCGAGGTCCAGGCTCACTCCCGCAGTCATGCTGACCGGACCCATTTTGAAAGGCGCGTCGATTTCCGATCCGGACTGCTGGATGCGGGTGGTGAGATTTCGGTCACCTTCCACCGCACTCTGGAGCGCTTCCTGAGCACTGGCGTCTCCACCGCTGAACAAAAGTCCGGCAGCGATGGGGAGTGAACCGAGGGCGATTCCGCGAAATGTCAACCTGGTGGATGGGCGACGTAGTTCCATGTGTGGTGCCCATTTACAACCGGAAATCGTGATTCGGTCAACGGCGGATTCATGGGCGCGATCACGGCCTGTCGGTTTTCCTTATTGCGATGAGGGGTGCTGTTTCTCCGTTGCCTCGGCCTGTTTGATCATGGAATTGAGGCTTCCGCGTCGGTATCCTTCCAGGTCGAGCGTGACGTGGTGATACCCGAAATTCCTCAATTCCGTCGCTACTTCTTGAAACCGATTCTGATCGAACATACGGGGAAGTTCTTCCGGCCCCAGTTCGATGCGGGCCAAGTTGAGTTTCAACGGGCGGTCCTCGCCTGCGGGCAGATCGGTGCCGGCCGCTCCGAGTTCATGGTGTCGCACACGAACGTCGTGGAAGCCGAGGTCGCGCAAAACCAGCTCCGCCCGCTCGATCATCGACAGCTTCTGGGGTGACACCTTTTCACCGTAAGGAATGCGGGAACTGAGGCAGGCCATCTGCGGTTTGTCGGCGGTGGGGAGGCCGAGGAGTGCGGAAAGTTCACGGATGTCCGCCTTGCTCAAAGCCGCGTCTTTCAGGGGCGCGCGCACTTGAAAATTCCTGGCTGCTTTTGCGCCCGGTCGGTGGTCACCGACGTCGCTCGCATTTTCGCCATAGGCGATCACTTTGAAACCTTCGGAGATGGCGAGCGGTTCCAATTCTGTGAACAGTTCATGTTTGCAGAAGAAACAGCGGTTTGTTGGGTTTGCGAGATACTCCTCGTTGTTGAACTCCTTCGTTTTGACCACGCGGACGGGAAAGCCGAACTCAGCGCCAAGTGCCAGGGCTTCCTCCAATTCCTTCCGCGGGAGACTGGCGGAATCAGCGATTACTGCCAGCGATCGTTCACCGAGCGTGTCGTGGGCGACCTTGGCGAGGAGCACGGAATCCACGCCACCGGAATACGCGATCAGGCAGGATTCGTAATCCCGAAGAATGGTCTGGAGTCGTTTGAGTCGTGCATCCGTCATGGGGTCAACGTGACATTCAAGATTCCCTTTGTCGAGTTGCTTGCCGGTGCCATCCATCGTACGAACTGGGCAATCTTCTCTGAGTGCCAGGATCATTTTCCGACGCCAACCAAGGAAAACGAAGCGAACCCGTCAGAACACGCGCCGCGTTCCATCCGGGAACCGGAGGCGGCGGAAGCCGCAAGTCCGAAAATTGCAGGCCTTGGCCGAACACACGCGTTTGGTTCATGGCCAAAGCCCGCCGCCTGCCCACCCGGGCAGGAAAGTTACGAGAGGCCCATTCGGGCACGCGTCCCCGCGCTTTATGGGCGCTTCAGTTGAAAGAGCCTGATTTCTTCCGTAGTGGGAACAGTGACTCCCCCAAAAGGAGAATTGCTGCTCAAATGTCCAGAGGCAGACGCATTTAAACATTCTAAACTTGGCATTTCCGATTCGAAGACCAACATCCTTGAATGCTCATTGTCCATGTCCATGTTCACGTGAAACCGGACTTTGTGGAGGCGTTCAAGGCGGCGACGATTGAGAACGCGCGAAGCAGCATTCAGGAACCCGGAATCGCCCGTTTCGATCTCGCACAGGAGCCGGACGATCCCACCCGGTTTGTGTTGGTGGAGGTCTATCGCGATGCGGAGGCACCGGCTCGACATAAGGAAACCGCTCACTACCGGACTTGGCGGGACACGGTGGCAGAAATGATGGTGGAACCGAGGCGCAGCGAAAAATTTAACAGCGTGTCGCTGAATACAAAAAGCGGCTGAGATGTCAGGTTCATTCGAATTTGCGACGTCCGGCCGGATTGTTTTTGGCGCGGGGAAATTGAAGGAACTGCCTGGGTTGGTGAAGCCGCTGGGCGACCGGATCTTGCTGGTTATCGGTTCCAATTTGAAGCGGGCGGAACCGGTCGTCCAATTGCTGGGAAATGCGGGCTGCGAAATCGAAGTGTTTCAAGTTGCGTGTGAACCGACCGTAGAGTTGGTCGAGCGCGGCGCGGCATTGGCGGGGACGAAACGAAGCGAGGTTGTCGTTGGGTTCGGCGGGGGAAGCGTGATCGACGCGGCCAAGGCAATCTCGGCTTTGGCCCGGAATCGGGAGCCGGTGTTTCGCTATCTGGAGGTGATCGGCGAGGGGAAGCCGTTGACTGAAAAACCGCTGCCGTTCATTGCGGTCCCGACCACGTCCGGCACGGGCGCGGAAGTGACGCGGAACGCAGTGCTGCACTCTGCGGAACACCGGGTCAAAGTGAGTCTGCGGAGTCCGATGATGTTGCCGTCAATCGCGCTGGTGGATTCCGAAACGTCGATCAGTCTGCCTCCCGCGATCACCGCTGCGACCGGCATGGATGCGTTGACGCAGTTGATCGAGCCGTTTCTTTCGTGTCGCGCAAATCCTTTGACGGACGCGATTTGCCGGGAGGCGTTGCCGAAGGTTGCTGCTGCGTTGGAGCGGGCTTTTACGAACGGAGATGATCTTGCCGCGCGAACAGATATGGCATTTGGGAGTCTGTCGAGCGGGCTTGCGCTGGCGAATTCCGGCCTGGGCGCAGTGCATGGTTTCGCCGCACCGATCGGCGGGATGTTTTCGGCTCCGCACGGGGCGGTTTGCGCTGCGCTTTTGCCGGCCGTGCTCAGCGTGAATCTACGTCGTATTCTTGGTTGCGATTCCTGGCGACGGTTTCGCGAACGCTACTTTGAACTTGCGAGAATCTTGACAGGAAATTCTGACGCAACTCCCCGAGACGCGATCAATTGGGTGACCACAATTAAAACGAAGTTGAAAATACCGGGGTTGCGCGCGTTCGGAATCAGCGCTCCAGATTTTTCATTGATTGCGGAACGGGCCGCGAGTGCGAGCAGCATGAAGGGGAACCCGGTTCAGCTGGATCAGGCGGACCTGATCGACGTTCTCGTAGCGTCCGTCTGAGTTTGCTGTTCAACGATGGCGTGGAACAGGTCGTCCGGCGCGGCGGAAACCGGAAGCGATGGGCCGTCAGAAAGCAACGTGGATTGCGGCAGGTAGTCGAGCCCGGCGCGGTCGGCGACGTGCCCGAGGTAAAAACATTTGGTGGCGTAGAGCGTTTGGGGAATGTAGGGCGATCCGATCAGCGAAACCATGACTCCGCCGTCCTTGCTTCGCCGCGCGGTCCAGGATTCGATCTACTGCATGACGGGCAGTGGGAACAGGCCGGGTGTATCGGTGGCGAAGATGACGATGTCGGCGGAAGCAGCGTAGTGGCGCGCAATCATGGCGATGTCCTGATCCATCAAATAGCGAAACTTCCACCAAGTGCAGGCGAAGTCGATGTCGGCGGTGAACCGTTTCTCCAGTTTCCCGATCAACGTCATGGCACGGTCACGGGTTACGGGTTACGTCGTTATCGTAGGCCACGATGATGTGGCATTCCGACGTCGACCACACTTCATGTTGTTTCAATTCGTTAATTGTCTTCATTTCTA
Source organism: Verrucomicrobiota bacterium (assembly GCA_041689265.1). GTDB lineage: Bacteria > Verrucomicrobiota > Verrucomicrobiia > Limisphaerales > RI-55 > JBDNGP01. The sequence continues at coordinate 34,626 of JBDNGP010000111.1, read as the reverse complement.
AGGTCTCCAGTTGATTGTGACACTCCTTGTTCCGACCGTGAACGAACCGCCGACCTGAACCCATGTCATTAGTTGATCAATATTAGGCGGTGTTCAATTAAAAATAACTAAAAGTTATTAACTGTGCTATTTAGCCCCCGACCACCCGGTTCGGCCCTGATCAATGACCGGCTTCAAGGAGGAGGTGGATTTCGGGCAAGTCGAAAGAAACGATTGATCCTGGGCCGGGTCTGTCATTGATTGCGGTGCGGAGCGCGCGCGAAAAGATTTGCTGCCGACATGAGTTCAATGCAGAACTTCCGGGCGAGAGAAGCAGTGCGCGGGTTTTGTTTCCAGTAGGATTATGCCAGAAAAAACAGTCCAGGAAGTCGTTGCCTTTGTGCGCGAGCAGTTTGAGAAAGGCAGGGCGGCCTATAACCGCCAGAATTTCGACTATGCCATCGACATTTTTAACGCGGTATTGAAATTGGAGCCGGCATTGTTTGAGGCGAGAACGGCGTTGCGTGCCACCCAGTTTCAGCGGGTTAAAGCGGGCAAGGGCTTTTTCAAGAAGATGCTGGGGAAAGCCAGCGCCTCACCGGGATTGGCCAAGGCTCAGATGCTCATTCATAGGAATCCGCACGAGGCCATTTACGCGGCGGAGCAGGTGCTGAACAACGATCCCAACAACGTGACGGCTCATCGGATTCTCGCGGAGGCGGCGATTGAAGCAGACCTCCCCAAGACGGCAGTTTTTTCACTTGAAATAGCAATCAAACAGAATCCGACCGACAGAAAGCTGATTCTTCAGACCGCCAGTGCCTACTCCAATGCGGGGCAGATTGCCAAGGCGGAGACTCTGTACACGGAAGCGCTGAAGAGCAGCCCCAATGATCCGGCATTGCAGCAGATGCTCAAAGACCTGTCCGCACGGCGGACCATGGCGGAGGGCGGTTATGATTCGCTCCAGAGCGGCGGCGGATCCTACCGAAACCTGCTTCGCGACCAGGACCTTGCGGTGAGCATTGAGCAGGAGGGCCGCTCCGTCAACTCGTTGGAGACTTCCCGGAAACTGGTCGCAGAGAACTTGGTGAAGTTTGCGGCGGAACCCGACAACATGAAACTGGCGAGGACCATCTCAGATCTGTATTTGAGCCAGAAAGACTACGCAAAGGCGCTCGAATATCTACAGAAAATCAAAGATTCAGAGATGGGCGGTGATCCAAGTCTCGACAAGAAAATGACCGGCATTTTGTTGCTGAAGATTGATGAGAAACTGGCTGGACTGGACGTGTCCGACATGGATTTCGAGGAAGCGCGTCGTGGATTGATTCAGGCTCGGCTCGAACTCGAAATCCAGGCGGCGAAACTGCTCGTGGAACGTTATCCATCGGAACTCCAGTACCGGTTTGATCTCGGTGAAATTCTGTTCAAAGCCGGCAAGATTTCGGAGGCCATTCAGGAATTTCAAAAAGCTCAGTCTAATCCACACCGGCGGGTGGCGACGCTTAATTATCTAGGGCAATGTTTCTCAAAGCGTGGCATGTACGACGTTGCGGCCCGCACTTTTCAAAAAGCGCTGGATGACAAAATCATCTTTGATGACGAAAAGAAGGATCTGATTTACCACCTTGGAATGGCTCAGGAGGCGATGGGAATGAAAGCCGATTCCATCGAGAGTTTTAAACAGATTTACGAGGTCGACATCGGATTTCGCGATGTTGCGGCCCGGGTGGATGCCTATTACGCGGACCAGGTTCAGTAGTGAGGCGTTGCAAGAAAAGAGAGAGGCCGAGTGAAGAAGAACGAGATACCTCAAATTATTAGTCCGAAGCGACGGCCTGGAGAGAGTCGTTGGCAGCGTTACTGGCGGAAACGGAGGATGAACGCCCTTCGTAACTCCAGTGATCATGCTGTTTACATGGCGCTCGCGCTGATCGCGGTCATTCTGTTGATCACGGCAATTGCGATTCTCGGAATGCGCGGGGCCAAGTTTGACAGCGGTCCGCCAGGACGCATGGATCTGTGGAGCAAATAGCGGCCGTCAATGGTCGCGATTGAGAAGATAATCAGCAAGGGATTCCAGTGCGGTCGCTTTCCCCTTAAACGGCCTTAATGCCTCGAATGCCCGACTGGTGAGGTCCTTGGCGATCTTCCGAGATTTTTCCAGCCCCACAATTGACGGGTAGGTCGCCTTCTGGACGGCCAAATCTTTTCCTGCAGTTTTTCCAAGCTTCTCGGTGGGCTGGGTAACATCCAGAATGTCGTCGATCACCTGAAAGGCCAGGCCGACGTTATGGCCAAAGTCGGTGAGAGCCTTCAATTGAGCCGCAGAGCAGTTGGCGCTCATGCCTCCCAGCCGGGCGGAGCAGCAGAGTAAAGCCGACGTTTTTCGTTCATGGATGTACTTCAGCTGAGCACGAGTAATTTTTTTTCCTTCGCTTTCAAGGTCAACTACTTGGCCGGCAATAAGTTGGAGTGACCCGGAAGTACGCGAAATTTCGAGAATGACGTCCTTCAGCGGGAAACGTTTCGAGGTCACTGCCAGGGCTGCCATTTCAAACGCCTGGGTGAGTAGCGCATCTCCGGCGAGAACGGCGACGCCTTCGCCGAACACTTTGTGGTTGGTGGGTTTACCGCGTCGAAAATCGTCGTTGTCCATCGCCGGCAGATCGTCGTGAATCAAGGAATATGTGTGAATGCACTCGACGGCTGCCGCCAGTGGTAGGGCGTGCTCCCGGGCACCGCCACACGCTTCCGCCGCTGCCAGGCACAGAGCCGGGCGCATCCGTTTGCCTCCCGCGAAGATCGAGTAGCGCATTGCCTGATGGATGGTTCCGGGTTTGGCTGTGCTTTTGGGTAAAAAATGGTTGAGCGTTGCGTCGACATCCCTGATGACCGTCGAAACAAAATCTGACAGCGAAAACGGTTTGCTGCTGCGAAGGAGCTTTGGCATGCCGTCTTTTAGAGAAGTTGGGGGCTCTGAATCAAGTTCTCTGTGGCCGAAAATGAAGAAGAAACCGGTGTGAATAAATTCTTTTACAAAACCGTTGACAGTGCGGGGGGGGTCTCCTAATTTCCGCGTCCGAATTGTGCCAAACCTGTAGAGTGCTATCGGCTCCGAATTCGGTTATGAACGGGAGTTGATGGTCTTTTTGTCTTTATAGGCTTGGCCGTGCTGAGAATGCCCATGTAGCTCAGTTGGTAGAGCACATCCTTGGTAAGGATGAGGTCACCGGTTCAAACCCGGTCATGGGCTCCATCGATATACGTAGAACCGGTCAACAATAACAAATTATATACTGTAAGCAGGAGATAACATGGCAAAAGAAAATTTTCAACGCACCAAACCGCACGCGAACGTCGGTACCATCGGTCACGTTGATCATGGTAAATCAACGTTGACTGCAGCGATCGTTGAGGTGCAGAGCAACAAGGGCATGGCGCCGAAAATCAGTTACGCCGACATCACCAAGGGTGGCACGGTGCGTGATGATTCCAAGACGGTCACCATTGCTGTGTCTCACGTTGAGTACGAGAGTGACGCTCGCCACTACGCTCACATTGACTGCCCGGGGCATGCTGACTACGTGAAGAACATGATCACGGGTGCCGCCCAGATGGATGGTGCGATTCTTGTGGTAAGTGCGTCCGATGGTCCGATGCCGCAGACTCGCGAGCATATCTTGCTGGCCCGTCAGGTCGGTGTTCCTGCGATCGTTGTGTTCCTCAACAAGGTTGATCTCGTGGACGACACGGAGCTTCTCGAGCTCGTTGAGATGGAAATCCGCGACCTGCTTAACAAATATCAGTTTCCGGGCGATGGTACCCCGATTATTCGCGGCAGCGCGACGGCTGCGCTCGAAGGCAAGCCCGAAGGTCTGGAAGCAATCGCCAGCTTGCTCAAGGCGGTTGACGAATTTATTCCACTTCCGGTGCGTGACATCGACAAGGACTTCCTCATGTGCATTGAGGACGTGTTCAACATTGAAGGTCGTGGAACGGTTGTGACCGGTCGTGTTGAGCGTGGTGTTCTGAACAAGATGACGGAAATTGAAATCATCGGTTTGCGCGAAACTCGCAAGACAACCGCGACGGACATCGAAATGTTCCGCAAGTTGCTCGACAAGGCTGAAGCTGGCGATAACGTTGGAGTGCTTTTGCGTGGCACCAAGAAGGATGACGTTGAGCGTGGGATGGTATTAGCCAAGCCTGGTTCGATCAAGCCCCACACAAAATTCAAAGCTGAAGTTTACGTGCTTTCCAAAGATGAAGGTGGTCGTCACACGCCGTTCTTCACCAAATATCGCCCGCAGTTCTATTTCCGCACCAGCGATGTGACTGGAACGGTCACGCTTCCTGAAGGTGTCGAAATGGTGATGCCGGGTGACAACGTGTCTGTTGACATCGAGCTCATTGCCCCGCTGGCTATGGAAAAAGGTCAACGGTTCGCAATTCGTGAAGGTGGCCGAACCATCGGCGCTGGTCGTGTGAGTGAAGTGCTCGCAGACTAAATTATCTTAGGCAAGACAATATACCGCACCCCGAAAAACCGTCGGGGTGCGGATCTCTGTTACGACCGCAATTTGCATCTGGCAGCTTTAGTAGGGCGGTAGCTCAATTGGTAGAGTAGCGGTCTCCAAAACCGTCGGTTGGGGGTTCGAGTCCCTCTCGCCCTGCCAAATCCAATCGCCGGAGAGGTGGCAGAGTGGTCGATCGCGGCGGTCTTGAAAACCGCTTTGGGTTAACGCCCAACGGGGGTTCGAATCCCTCCCTCTCCGCCATTGATTTTAGAAATAGTGAAAAACCTGACATCGTATATTTGGCTGGCTGTGGCCGCCGTTGTGTTCGCCTTTTTTTGGTACAAAGGCTACCTCCTGCGGTTGAGTAATTATGTCCGGGGCACGCGGGAAGAGTTGCGCAAATGCAACTGGCCTGATCGCGAAGAGCTTCGTGAATCCACGATCACCGTGATGATTTCAATCGCCCTTCTCGGTGTATTTACGGCAGTCGTCGATCTCATTCTGGGCGGCGTTTTTGGGTTCCTGAACAGTTAACGTCACCTATTGCAATGAAAAGCCAGTGGTTTGTCATACACACCCTTTCGGGCCAGGAGCAGAAAGTTAAGGACAGCATTGAACGGCGCCTCAAGACCGAGGAGATGGAGGAGTTCATCAAGGAAGTGCTCGTCCCGATCGAGAAGGTCGTTGAAGTGCGCGGTGGCAAGAAGAGTGTCACGTCGCGCAAGCTCTATCCCGGCTATGTGTTCATTGATCTCGTGCTGCTTGATGAAAACCGGCGGCGGGTTGAGAAGCCTTGGTATTTCATCAAGGACACTCAGGGTGTCATCGGATTTGTCGGCGGGGATCACCCGACACCGACCCCTGTGGAAGAAATTGATGCCATCAAGGATCAGATTTCGGAAGCGGATGATCGTGAGAAGCCAAAGGTTAATTTCGAGATTGCTGAAACGATCAAGATCAATGACGGACCGTTCCTGAACTTCAGTGGTGTCATTGAAGAAATTGATCTGGAACGCGGTAAATTAAAGGTCACTGTGAATATTTTTGGGCGCAATACACCGGTTGAACTGGAGTATTGGCAAGTTGAAAAAAGCTAAAACGATATGGCAAAGAAGAAAACAGGTGAGATTAAGTTGCAGATTCCGGCTGGACAAGCCAACCCTGCTCCTCCGGTGGGCCCCGCGCTTGGTCAGCACGGCGTGAACATCATGGGATTCTGTAAGGAGTTTAACGCCGCCACCAAAGATCAGGCCGGCTTGATCATACCGGTGGTCATCTCCGTTTTTCAGGACAAGTCGTTCACGTTCATCACCAAGTCGCCGCCAGCCGCCGTGCTGTTGAAGAAGGCCGCCGGCATCGCGTCGGGCAGCAAGACGCCGAACAAGGAAAAAGTCGGCAAAGTGACCCGCAAGCAAGTGATGGAAATCGTTAAGACGAAGGCCAAAGATTTGAACGCCAATGATGACGAAGCGGGTTTCCAGATGATAGCTGGAACCGCCCGCAGCATGGGGCTCGAAATTGTAGACTGATAACAACAACGCGGGAGAGTTTGGTAAGCAGGCTCGATTGAACCGCACTAAAAAAATGCCAAGCAAAAGATACAAAAACGGGCTGAAATCGATTGATCCGGCCAAATCATACGGTCTTGCCGAAGCGGCTGACGTGATCGGCAAATTTCCGCGTGCTAAATTTGTGGAATCCATCGACCTGGCCATGCGACTCGGCGTTGATCCACGTCAATCGGACCAGATGGTTCGTGGAACGGTTCCACTGCCCCATGGCAGCGGAAAGGACGTGCGCGTGCTGGTTTTTGCCCGCGATGGTGCGGCCGCAGATGCTGCGCGTGAAGCTGGGGCTGAGCACGTCGGTTTTGACGATATGATTGAAAAGTGCGCCAAGGGGTGGACCGATTTTGACGTGGCCATCGCCACTCCGGAAGCAATGGTTGAAGTTCGCAAGCTGGGTCGTGTTCTCGGGCCTCGCGGGCTGATGCCGAATCCGAAGACGGGCACCGTGACAGACGACACCGCGAAAGCTGTCAAAGAAGTCAAAGCGGGCCGCGTCGAATTCAAGATCGACAAGGCAGGCAACATCCACGTGCCGGTCGGCAAAGTTGATTTCACCGCCGACAAAATTGTCGACAACGTCAAGTCAGTCATTGACGCGGTTGTAAAGGCGCGGCCAGCCAGTGCCAAAGGACAGTTCGTACTCAGTTGCGCGCTGTCCGCCACGATGAGTCCGTCCGTCAAAATTGACCTTCGCGAAGTGCTGACCGCCGCCTAGTAACCTTTCAACCAACAGGATTTAACATGCGTGCAGAAAAACAAAGCATTGGTGACGAATACATCCAACGGTTGAACGGGTCGCCGTATTTCATCGTTGTTGATTACACGGGCCTCAAGATGAAGGCGTTCACTGAACTTCGCGGCCGTCTGGTTGGCGCGGGTTCAGAAGTTCACGTCGTCAAGAATTCAATTTTCAAAATCGCCGCCAAAGAAGCGGGAATCGAAGACCTAGGTTATCCCCTCGTCGGCCAACTGGCGGTCGTGACCGGGAACAAAGAGATCAGCTCGGCTGCCAAGGTTGTAAAAACCTTTCACGCTGAATTTGACCTGCCGGAGATCAAGTTTGGATTCTTGGACAACCAGCCGCTCTCTGCAGCAGACCTCAAGTTGCTGGCGGACCTGCCGTCGCTCGACGTGTTGCGGGGCATGCTGCTGGGCGTAATCATGGCACCTGCGAGCAAGCTGGTGAGAACTATCAACGAACCTGCGGCGCAACTCGCCCGCGTCCTCAAGGCGAAAGCCGACAAGGGTGAATGAACAATTTCCCGCCCTCTCTTGGTGAGGGGGGATTAGCGACCGAATAGTAACTCGTCGGTTCACCGGCGGTGAACTGAAACCGGCTGTGGCCGCAGGCGACGACGACACTGAAAGATAATATGGCTGATATAGCTAACTTAGTAGAAACATTGGGCAAGCTCACCGTGGTGGAAGCCGCCGAGCTGGTGAAAACTCTGGAAGAAGCCTGGGGCGTGAGTGCTGCTGCACCTGTTGCTGTTGCCGCCGCTGGCGGTGGTGCTGCTGCTCCTGCTGAAGAAGCGAAGACCGAGTTCGACGTCGTTCTCGTTTCCGTTCCTGCGGACAAGAAGATCGCAACCATCAAAGTGGTCCGCGAAATCAAGACCGGACTCGGACTCGCTGAAGCGAAGGCTCTGGTTGAAGGTGCTCCGAGGGCTATTCTTGAAGGCGCAAACAAAGAAGACGCCGAAAACGCCAAGAAGAAGCTTGAAGAGACTGGTTCCAAAGTGGAACTCAAGTAAGAGATTCTTTATCAGGGGAGTGGCGGCTTCGGCTGCCACTCCCTTTATTCCCCGACCCGGGAGTCCGCGCAGGGCATCCGCCGGATCGATGTCGACCGTCGTGAATCACGATTGTTACGGTTGCAAAACGCATTGAAGACTGTCTGTCCTAAAAGCGAAATTTTATTAGTGACGACGAAGTTCCTGATCCGGAACTTCGGCGTCTTTTTTCGTCCCGTAAACCTGCTGATCGACCGCGTGGTCTGATTGGCTTCCAGTTAAGGTCCCCATGCCAAAAGCGAAAGAACGAATTAACTTCGGCAAGATTAAAGAAATCATTGCGCCGCCGAACCTCATTGAACTGCAGACGCAGTCCTTCAAGGATTTCGTGCAGCTTGAAGCGTCACCGACCAAACGCGCCAGCGTCGGGCTTCAAGCGGTGTTCAGCGAGGTGTTTCCAATCGAGAGCTACGACGGGAAGTGCGTGCTTGATTTTCACAGTTATGACATCGGCGAACCGAAGTTGGATTGGCTGGAATGTCTCCGCGAAAGCCTCACATTTGGCGCGCCGCTTTACGTCACGTTCTTGTTGAAGGACGAGCAAGGGACAAAGGAAGAAAAAGTGTTCATGGGTGAAATGCCCCTGATGACGCCGCAGGGCACGTTCGTGATCAATGGAGCTGAGCGCGTCATCGTCAGCCAGCTTCATCGTTCGCCGGGTCTGGCCTTCGAAGCCACTCAGCATCCGAACGGCAAGATGCTGCACTCTTTCCGGATCATTCCGGACCGTGGTTCGTGGTATGAAGCGCAATTCGACACGAGCGACATGTTGTATGTCTACCTTGATCGTAAAAAGCGTCGTCGCAAATTTCTCACGACCACGTTCTTCCGTGCGCTCGGATACGGTTCTGATGGCGATATCATCAAGCTGTTCTACGACATCGAAGATTATTCCGTCAAAGCGGCCGAAAAACTGGAGGACATCCAGAACAAGGTGCTCATCGAAGACGCCGTGGACGAGGACAAGGGCATCGTTGTCGCCCGCGCTTTCGAGCCGCTCTCCAAGGCGGTGATCAAGCAGATTGCCGAGCTGGGAATCACAAAGATTCGAGTTGTGGACACTTCCGTTGATGACGGCATCATCATCAAGTGCATCAAGAAAGATCCGACCAAGGATGAAGAAGAAGCGCTGAAGGACATCTACCGTCGTCTACGTCCCGGAGATCCTCCAACGGCAGCCAATGCCCGAGCGCTTATCAAGCGCCTGTTCTTCGATCCAAAACGTTACGATCTCGGTCGTGTCGGTCGTTATAAGATCAATCAGAAGCTCGGCCTCGACGACGCCGGTGATTCACGCATTTTGACGAAGGAAGATCTCGCCGCAGCGACCAAGTATCTTCTCCGACTCAAGAAGGGTGAAGGCAGCTTGGATGACATCGATCACTTGGGCAGCCGTCGCGTGCGGAACGTGGGTGAATTGCTCGCCAACCAGTGCCGTGTCGGTCTCGCACGAACCGAGCGTCTCGTGAAAGAGCGCATGACGTTGTTCGATCAGACTGTGGACACGATGACGCCGCAGAAGTTGATCAATCCGAAAGCGCTCTCGGCCGTGATTCGTGACTTCTTTGGTCGCAGTCAGCTGTCGCAATTCATGGATCAGATCAATCCGTTGGCTGAGTTGACGCACAAGCGCCGTTTGTCGGCGCTTGGGCCTGGTGGTCTTTCTCGTGACCGTGCCGGCTTTGAAGTGCGTGACGTTCATCCGTCGCACTACGGTCGTATCTGTCCAATTGAAACCCCTGAAGGTCCGAACATCGGTCTGATCGCGTCGCTTGCGACCTTTGCCCGAGTCAACGATTTCGGTTTTCTTGAGACTCCATATCGCAAGGTGACCCGTGGTCGCGTGACCCAGACCATCGACTATCTTACGGCTGACCGTGAAGAGACCTTCGTGGTTGCCCAGGCGAATGCGCCGATTGACGAGAAAGGCAATTTCATCAACGACCGCGTGTCGTGCCGACGCAAAGGTGACTTCATTGATATCGAGCCGACGGATGTCGACTACATGGATGTTTCGCCGAAACAGCTGGTATCCGTCGCGGCGAGTTTGATTCCATTCTTGGAACATGATGACGCGAACCGCGCGCTCATGGGCTCGAACATGCAACGTCAGGCCGTGCCGTTGCTCATCACCGAGGCGCCGTTCGTGGCGACTGGTCTCGAGCAGCGCGTGGCGCAGGATTCCTGTGCGGTGTTGATCGCGGAAGAATCCGGTAAAGTTGCGTCGGTCGTCGGTGATCAAATCATCGTGACCGCCGACGGCAAATTGCCCGAGAGCAAGCGCAAGATTAAGCACGATCCGGCCAACGGAGTTTACTGCTACCACGTTCGCAAATTCATGCGGTCCAACGCGGCCACCTGCATCAACCAGAAGATTCTGGTGAGCAAGGGCGACTCAATCAAAAAAGGTCAGGTCATCGCCGACGGACCCTGCACTGAAAACGGCGAACTCGCCCTCGGTCGCAACGTGCTCTGCGCGTTCATGCCGTGGAACGGTTACAACTTCGAAGATGCGATTCTCATCAGCCGTCGCATCGTGAAGGACGACGTCTACACGTCCATTCATATCGACGAGTTTGAAGTCGCTGCCCGCGACACCAAGCTGGGTCCGGAAGAAATTACCCGTGACATCCCGAACCTTGGCGATGAAGCCCTCAAGAACCTTGGTCCCGACGGCGTGATTCGCATCGGTGCCGAAGTGAAGCCGGGTGATATTCTGGTCGGTAAGATTACTCCGAAGAGCGAAACCGAACTCGCCCCGGAAGAACGTCTGTTGCGCGCCATCTTCGGCGAAAAAGCCGCTGACGTTAAGGACACTTCACTGCGCGTTCCATCCGGCACCTACGGTATCGTGATGGACATCAAGGTTTCTTCGAAGAAGGAAAAAGAAGGTGGAGCCAGCGAAGTTCGTCAGGCTTCCAGCGATGGAAAACGTCAGGCCAAGCAGGTTCAGGACGAGCACAAGAGCAAGAGCGAAGAGCTTCGCGAGCAGCTGACCGAAGCGCTCAGCAACATCCTGCTCGGTGAAAAAATTCCGCTGGACGTGGTCAACTCCGAGACTGGTGAAATCATCATTCCGGCAAACCGAAAGATCACCAAGACACTGCTCCGCAAGCTGGCCCAGGTGTATGATCGCATCGAGATCGACCCGTCGCCGATTCGCAACAAGATCAACGAGATTATCGGACAGTTTAAGAAGAAGTTCGAAGACCTTCGTTCGCAATACGACGAAGACATTGAGCGCGCTGAAGCCGGTGCCGAAGTTGATCAGGGGGTGATCAAATCCGTGAAAGTATTCGTCGCCTCGAAGCGCAAGCTTTCTGTCGGTGACAAAATGGCCGGGCGTCACGGTAACAAGGGTGTCGTCGCCCGCATCGTTGCCGAAGAAGACATGCCGTTCCTTGAAGACGGAACGCCGGTGGACATCGTCTTGAATCCGCTCGGCGTGCCTTCACGTATGAACGTGGGTCAGGTTTTGGAAACTCACCTCGGGTGGGCCGCCAAACATCTCGGACTGAATTTCGCGACGCCGGTCTTTGACGGTATCGCGGAAAAGGAAATCCGCGGTTACCTAGATGAAGCCGGTCTGCCGAACAACGGCAAGACCCATCTCTTCGATGGTCGCACCGGTGAGAAGTTCGACCAGGAAATCGTAGTCGGCTACATCTACATGTTGAAGCTGGGCCATCTGGTTGCGGACAAGATTCACGCCCGCGCCGTCGGTCCTTACTCGCTCGTTACGCAACAGCCGCTCGGTGGTAAGGCGCAATACGGCGGTCAGCGTTTCGGTGAAATGGAAGTGTGGGCCATGGAAGCGTATGGCGCCGCCTACATGTTACAGGAGCTGCTGACGGTCAAGTCGGACGACGTCCAGGGACGTACCCGAATTTACGAGAGCATCGTGAAGGGTGATAACACGCTTGAAGCGGGTGTGCCGGAATCCTTCAACGTCTTGGTGAAGGAGATGCAATCGCTGGGCATGGATGTGAAAGTGGGATACAACAATCCCGCCGACGCGCCCAGCCAGGAGCCAAACACAACGTTGGCCAGTCTTGGTTAACCCCTGAAACTTTAACTTAGGTCACAAAACTTGTTCCTATGATGAATTCAAAAGAAAACGCTCGCGAGTTGCTGGGGTTGGACAAAGTCAACCGGGTGGAATATGTCGGCATCTCAGTCGCGTCGCCGGAAGCCATCCGCGCCTGGTCCAAGGGGGAAGTCAAGAACCCGGAGACCATCAACTACCGCACGTTCAAGCCCGAAAAAGGCGGCCTGTTCTGTGAACGGATTTTCGGTCCGGTCAAGGATTGGGAATGTTCCTGCGGAAAATACAAGCGCATCAAACATCGCGGTGTTGTCTGTGATCGTTGCGGCGTGGAAGTGACGCTCGCCCGCGTCCGCCGCGAGCGCATGGGTCACATCGATCTCTCGGTCCCGGTTTCGCACATCTGGTTTTTCAAGTGCATGCCGTCGCGCATCGGTCTCGTTTTGGACGTTACCGCGCGCAATCTCGAACGCGTGATTTATTACGAAGATTACCTGGTGATCGATCCCGGTTCCACGCCGCTGACGGAGAACCAGCTGCTCAGTGAGAACGAATATCGTGAGGCTCGGGAAACCTACGGTGCTGATGCGTTCATCGCCAAGATGGGCGCGGAGGCTGTCCGCGATGCGCTGGCAAAAGTGGAGCTGAGACCCGAGGTGGAAAAGCTCGAGATCGGCATGACGGAGACCCGGAGCAAACAGATCCGCAAGAAGATCGCCAAGCGGATCAAGTTGCTCAGCGCGTTTCACGATTCGAAGAGCCGTCCGGAATGGATGATTCTCACGGTGCTACCGGTGATTCCTCCGGATCTGCGTCCGTTGGTTCCTTTGGAAGGCGGCCGGTTTGCGACGTCCGATCTGAATGATTTGTATCGTCGTGTGATCAACCGGAACAACCGGCTGAAAAACCTGCTCCAGCTCAAGACTCCGGAAGTCATCATCCGGAACGAGAAACGCATGTTGCAGGAAGCGGTGGACGCTCTCTTCGATAACGGTCGTCACGGTCGGGCCGTCACCGGTGCGGGCAACCGTGCGCTGAAATCTTTGTCGGACATGCTCAAGGGCAAGAGCGGCCGTTTCCGTCAGAACTTGCTCGGCAAGCGCGTTGATTACTCCGGCCGTTCGGTGATCGTCATTGGTCCTGAACTGAAACTGCACCAGTGCGGTCTGCCGAAGAAGATGGCGCTTGTGCTTTTCGAGCCGTTCATCATCCGGCGCTTGAAGGAGATGGGCTATGTCCACACCGTGCGTTCCGCGAAGAAGATGATCGAACGTCAGACGAAGGAAGTCTGGGACATTCTCGAAGAAGTCACCAAGGGCCATCCGGTTCTGTTGAACCGCGCTCCAACGCTGCACCGTCTGTCGGTTCAAGCGTTCGAACCCGTCTTGATCGAAGGTGAAGCAATCCGAGTTCACCCGTTGGTTTGCACGGCTTACAACGCTGACTTCGACGGTGATCAGATGGCTGTCCACGTTCCGCTTTCTGTCGAAGCACAGTTGGAGGCACGCCTGCTGATGATGGCACCGCTGAATATTTTCAGCCCGTCATCCGGCAAGCCGATCATGACGCCGACACAGGATATTACGCTGGGTTGTTATTACCTCACAGCGGAACCGCGTGAGTTGGTCAAGCCGAGCAAGGACAAACGGACCAAATTGTTTGTGTCGGCGACTGAAGTTAACTTCGCGTTTGATGATAAATCAGTTGGCCTTCACGAGCGAATCCGCCTGAAAAACCCGGACCTCGGCACCGAAACCGTTTACGGTGATTCCCAGCGGAAGACGATTGATACCACGGTTGGCCGGGTGCTCTTTTCTGAAATCTGGCCCGCTGAACTGGGCTTTCCCAACCGGCCGGTCGGCAAGAGCCAGATTGGCGATCTCATCTGGCATTGTTATAAAGTTTGCGGCCAGGATCGGACCGTTGAAACTCTTGACAAACTGAAGGAGCTCGGGTTCCGCGAAGCGACCCGTGCGGGTTGTTCGATCGGTATTGATGACATGATCATTCCGAAGGAGAAGGATCAGGAAATCAAGAACGCTCAAATTCAGATTAACGAAGTTGAGAAACAGTATCGCAAAGGTGTGATCACTCCGGGCGAACGTTACAACAAGGTCATCGACATTTGGACGCACTGCACGGACCAGATCTCCAACGTGATGATCAGCACCTTGCGCGACAATCAAGGCAAGGCGGAATACAACCCGGTGTTTCTCATGGTCGACTCCGGTGCCCGTGGTAACAAGGCGCAGGTGCGTCAGCTGGCGGGTGTCCGCGGTCTGATGGCCAAGCCATCCGGTGACATCATCGAGAAACCAATTCTCTCGAACTTCCGTGAAGGTCTGAGTGTGCTGGAATTTTTCATCTCGACTCACGGTGCCCGTAAGGGTCTCGCTGACACCGCCTTGAAGACCGCTGACTCGGGTTACATGACCCGTAAGCTGGTCGACGTGTCGCAGGATGTGATCATCCGCAAGACTGATTGCGGAACGCCCAATGGAATTTGGGTCAGCGCCATCACAGAAGGCGAAGATGAAGTCGTGAAGCTCAGCGAGCGACTTGTTGGCCGTGTTTCGTGTGACGACATTCATGACCCAAGTGATCTTAAAACCGTCCTAGTTGAATCCAATGATGAGATCGACGAGATCAATGCCAAGAAGATAGAAAATTCCGGCATTGAGCGGGTCAAGATTCGTTCGGTGTTGACTTGTGAGACCAAGCAAGGTGTTTGCGCCAGTTGCTATGGCCGCAACCTTGCCACCGGCGGCCCAATCAGATTGGGTGAAGCAGTCGGGATCATCGCTGCGCAATCCATTGGCGAACCGGGAACACAGCTGACGATGCGTACGTTCCACATCGGTGGTACCGCACAGGGTATCTTCAAGCAACCACAGATCAAATCGCGGCATGACGGTATTTTGAAATATATCGATCTCCGCATGGTGAAGCTCGACGACGAAAACGGAATCGTTCTCAACAAGAACGGCACCGTCCAGATTCTCGACGAAGAGGGTCGTGAACTAGAAGAGCACAATCTGGTCATCGGTTCGGTGATCTCTGTTGGCGACGGCGGCAAAGTCAAAAAAGGTCAAGCGTTCGTGCAGTGGGATCCTTACAATGTGCCGATTCTCTCCGAGAAAGCCGGTAAGGTGAAGTTCCACGACATCATCGAGGGGGTCACCATGAAATACGAAGCCGATGCCGCCACCGGGCAGGAGGCCATGGTGATCATCGATCACAAGGAAGACCTTCATCCGCAAGTTATCATCGAAGACGGCGGCGAAGCTCTGGCAAATTATCCAATTCCGTCCGGCGCGCACATCGTTGTCGGAGAGGGGGACAAGATTGTTGCCGGCACGCTGATGGCGAAGACGCCGCGCAAATCGTCGAAGACGAAAGACATCACCGGTGGTTTGCCGCGTGTTGCAGAACTCTTTGAAGCGCGCCGACCAAAAGACGCGTCGGAGATTTCCAAGATCGACGGCGTTGTTGACTTCGGGCCGAGCGTCCGCGGCAAGCGTTGCATCGTGATCCGTGATCCCCAGACCGAAATGGAAGAGGAACATCTGGTCGCGATCGGCAAGCACGTCGTCGTGTTTAAGGGTGACTTTGTGAAGAAGGGCCAGCAACTGACTGAGGGGCCGATGGATCCTCACGAGATCCTTGACATCTGCGGACCCCAAGAACTGCAGGAGCACCTCGTCAACGAAGTTCAGGAAGTCTATCGACTTCAGGGTGTGACGATTAACGACAAGCACATCGAGATCATCGTCCGTCAGATGCTTCGCAAGGTTCGCATCACTGAACCCGGTGATACCACGTTCCTGTGGGGTGAGCAGATTGATAAGATCGATTTCGAAAACGAGAACGACCGTGTCGAGAAAATGGGTGGAAAGCCGGCCGAGGCACAACCTGTGTTGCTCGGCATCACCAAGGCGTCCCTTGAAACGGAAAGCTTCCTGAGCGCTGCGTCATTCCAGGACACAACACGTGTTTTGACCGACGCGGCCACTCTGAGCAAACGCGACAATTTGCGCGGATTTAAGGAAAACGTGATCATGGGTCACATCATTCCAGCGGGCACTGGGTTCGATTTGCACCGCAAAATCAGACTCAACCCACAGGTAGAGCTTCCACCGGAGCCTGAAATTGTCGAAATTGAGGCCTCGGAAGAGGTGCAACCCCTTATTGGATAGGGGAATACACAATAATTAAAAAAAGTCCCAAATACTAGTTGCTAGCGACGAAACCCTTGATAAGATCCGCGCTCCATTTTACCGCAAGGGCGGCGAATTGAGCACCCAGATCTGCGAAATAAGATGCCGACAATCAATCAACTGGTCCGTAAGGGCCGCAAAAAGATCAAGCGCAAGTCAAGTTCGCCCGCGCTCGAAAATTGCCCGTTTCGCCGAGGGGTCTGCCTGCAGGTGATGACGCGAACACCGAAGAAACCCAACTCTGCGATGCGGAAAGTGGCCAAGGTGCGCCTGACCAACGGGTTTGAAGTGATCGCCTACATTCCGGATGAGGGTCACAATCTGCAGGAGCACTCGATCGTGTTGGTGCGTGGTGGCCGGGTAAAGGATCTGCCGGGTGTTCGTTATCATATTGTCCGTGGAACGCTGGATGCCAATGGTGTTGAGAAACGCCGTGTCAGTCGGTCGAAATACGGGGTCAAGCGTCCTAAACCGGCAGCTGCCAAGAAATAGTTTTTGAATTATGTCCCGACGTCGTAGAGCAGTAAAACGTGAAGTGGTTGAAGACGCCCGTTACCACAGCAAGGCAATCGCTTGTCTGGTGAACACGGTGATGAAGGACGGCAAGAAAACCGTCGCCCAACGAATCGTCTACGGTGCGCTTGACAAGGTGGCCGAGAAGAATCCTGGAACCGATCCGCTTGAGATGTTCCAGCGTGCGCTGGACAACGCCAAGCCCCGGCTCGAAGTGAAGGCCCGGCGCGTCGGTGGTGCGACCTACCAGATTCCGATGGAGGTCCCTGCTGAGCGTCAGCGGGCGCTCGCGCTGCGATGGATGGTCAGATTTGCTGATTCCCGGAAAGGGGTGCCAATGAAAGATGCATTGGCCAATGAAATCCTTGAAGCCTATCAGGGTCAGGGCAACGCAATACGGAAGCGTGATGAAGTGCATCGCATGGCCCAGTCCAACAAGGCATTCGCACATTTCCGCTGGTAGTTCCACAGTCTAAAATTTACGCGCCCCGCGAGTAATTGATTCCGGGGCGCTTTAGTCTCTCTTGATACAAATGCACGACATCGATACAACGCTGAATTCGCCAGATCGCGAGTACGCCATGGAGCGTACCCGCAATATTGGCATTGCAGCGCATATCGACGCCGGCAAGACCACGACGACGGAGCGGATTCTTTTCTACGCGGGACTGATCCATAAGATCGGCGACGTGGATGACGGAAACACGGTCACGGACTGGATGGTTCAAGAGAAAGAGCGTGGAATCACTATCACGTCGGCGGCCGTGACGTGTTATTGGAAGCAGCGGAAGGAAGACTCCGTTACCAAGCTTTACGAAGACCTGCCGCTTCGCATCAACATTATTGATACTCCGGGCCACGTTGATTTTACCGCTGAAGTCGAGCGGTCAATGCGGGTTCTTGACGGTGCTGTCGCGGTTTTCTGCGGTGTTGCCGGTGTTCAGCCCCAGTCCGAGACGGTCTGGCGGCAGGCGACTAAATACAACGTTCCTCGGATCGCGTTCGTCAACAAGATGGACCGTACCGGCGCTGACTTTGATTCTGCGGTTCGCGAAATGCGCACGAAGCTCGGCGCGAACGCCTGGCCTGTTTACTTTCCGATCGGTTCAGAAGACCAGTTCTTGGGCGTGGTCGACATCGTCAACCAAAAAGCCATTATCTGGGGTGCAGGCGATTTGGAAGATGAAGGACTGATGTATCAGGTCACCGATATTCCGGCTGATCTGGCAGACAAGGCTGAAATTGCCCGGATCGATTTGGTTAACGCGGTCGCGGACAAGGACGATCGGGTTGCTGAGCTGGTTCTCGAAGACAAGACTGTTCCTGCTGATGTTCTGAAAGCAGGAATCCGCAGACTGACGATCAAACTGGAACTTGTCCCGGTGCTCTGCGGTTCTGCTTTTAAGAAAAAAGGGGTTCAACCGTTGATTGATGCTGTCATCGATTATCTGCCCGCACCGCTTGATGTTCCTCCTGCGATCGCGCATATCCCGGGAACTGAAGGCACGACGACAGTCACGGCGGACGACAACGGCAAATTCTGCTCTCTGGCGTTCAAGCTTTGGACTGACCCTTATGCCGGCAAGCTGGTGTTCTTCCGCGTCTATTCCGGTCAAGTGAAGAAGGCTGACACGATTTACAATCCCCGCACCCGAAAACGCGAGAGGGTCAGTCGCATCATGGTCATTCAGGGCGAAGAACGCACTGATGTAGACGGCGCTTATGCTGGGGATATCGCGTCGCTCGTTGGTTTGAAGAACATCGTGACCGGTGACACGTTGTGCGACCAAAGTTACGACGTGATGTTGGAGCCGCCGACGTTCCCCGAACCCGTGATCAGCATGGCCGTGGAGCCAAAGTCTAAAGCGGATCGCGACAGGCTTGCTGAAGGTTTGCAGCGCTTGTCCGAAGAGGATCCGACGTTCCGCTGTTTCACTGATGAAGAGACGGGACAGTTGATCATCGCCGGGATGGGTGAGTTGCATCTGGAGATCATTGTCGACCGGCTTCGCCGCGAGTTCAATGCGAGTGCAAACGTCGGCAAACCGCAAATTGCCTATCGTGAGACGATCACGACGACGACTGAGGGCGAAGGCAAGTTTATCCGGCAGTCCGGCGGTAAAGGTCAATACGGGCATGCCGTCATCCGTGTTTCTCCGAACGAACGCGGCAAAGGAATCGAGATCGAAAACAAGGTGGTTGGCGGTTCGATTCCCAAAGAATTTATTGCCCCTGTCATGGCCGGTATAAGGGAAGCATGCCGCAGTGGAATTTACGCGGGTTACGAAGTGATCGACATGAAGGTGGAAGTGCTGGATGGTTCTTTCCACGAAATCGATTCCAACGAGCTGGCGTTTAAGATGGCCGGCATCTTTGCGGTGAAAGAGGCTTTCAAAAACGCCAATCCCATCCTTTTGGAGCCGTTGATGAAGGTGGAAGTCACTACGCCCGATGAATATCAGGGTGATCTGCTCGGTGACATCAATCGGCGTCGTGGCGCGATCATTGGGATCGATGCCAAGGGTGGTCAGACAATTTTGAACGCGAACGTGCCGCTGGCGGAAATGTTTGGCTACGCCACCGCGATTCGCTCGCTGTCCAAAGGTCGCGCCTCCTATTCGATGGAGCCGCTTCGGTTTGAGCCGGTACCGTCGAACATCGTCGCGACGATCCTGGATAACAACTATTGAGACCGACGGTTTTAGACTGAGAATTTAGCCAAATTGTTCTTTGTATGTCACAACAACGCATTCGCATTCGCTTGAAGGCCTACGATCACCGGGTGATCGACCAGTCGGCCTTAGAAATTGTCGAGACAGTCAAGCGCTCTGGTGCCAAGGTCGCGGGCCCGATTCCGCTGCCGACGCGGATTGAGCGGTTCACGGTGCTTCGCTCGCCGCACGTCGACAAGAAAACCCAAGAAACGTTTGAACAGCGGACGCACAAGCGTTTGCTCGACATCATTGAACCCACTGCCAAGACCGTGGACGAGTTGAAGAAGCTCAACCTGCCGGCTGGCGTCGACATCACCATTAAGATTTAAAAGATTATGCTCGGTTTGATTGGTAAAAATCTAGGGATGACGCGGATCTATAATGATCAGGGCGTGATCGTGCCTGTCACCGCCGTTCTGGCGGGACCCAACCGAGTGGTGCAGTGCAAAACCGCCGTCAAGGACGGATATGCCGCTGTTCAACTTGGGTTCGATGATCAAAAGGATCAGCGCGTGAACAAGCCTGACACCGGTCACTTCAAGAAGCACCATGCCCAGGCAACCAAACGGGTGAAAGAGTTTCGTGACTTCCCACTTGATGTGAAGCCGGGTGATGTGGTCGGGCCGACCGTGTTTAACGTGGGAGATTTCATTGATGCGATCGGTGAAACCAAAGGTCGTGGTTTCGAAGGCGTCATGAAGCGATATGGTTTCGGTGGTGGGCCAGCGTCACACGGTCATAAGGGTTTTAGTCGTCGGCCAGGTTCCATTGCTCCGGGTTCGACCCCGGGTTGGGTGGACAAGGGTAAGAAGATGCCGGGCCACATGGGTCAGGTACGTCGCACCACGCAAAATCTGGAAATCATACGGGTTCTCGAAGAGGACAACATCATCCTCATCAAGGGAAACATTCCCGGCAGCGAAGGTGATTATGTCATCATCCGTGCCTCAAAAAAGAAGCCGACCAAGACGCAGGCCAAGTAAAGACAAAGGCTGTTTATGAATATTCAGATACGAGATCTTAGCGGAAAAGAGCAGGGCGAAATCGAAGTGCCGTTCGCGGTCATCGAGAACGGCAAGGGCACCCAAGCCGTACATGACGTCGTAACCGCCTATCGTGCGGCGCAACGTAGCGGAACCGCCTGCACCAAGACGATTGGTGAAGTTGCCGGCAGCGGTAAAAAGCCATGGCGTCAAAAGGGCACCGGCCGGGCGCGCGCCGGTCTGCGTCAGTCGCCGCTCTGGCGAGGCGGTGGTGTGGTCTTCGGTCCAAAACCACGTGACTTCAGCAAGATCACATCGCGCAAAACCCGCAAACTCGCCCTTCGCAAAGCTTTGGGTGAACGGATCAAATTGGGTGACGTGTTGGTCGTGGAAGAATTACAGGTCGCCACTCCAAAGACCAAGGAAATCATTCGTCTGCTCGGCACACTCGGTCTGGGTGGGACGACGTTGTTCGTCACCGAACATAATGACCCGAATTTCAATCTCGCTGCCCGGAATATCTGGCATGTTGAGGTTGTGGAAGCGAATTTGGTGAATACCTATCAGATTTTGCGGAGCGACAAGCTGGTCATTTCAAAGGCCGCACTGGCAACTATCGGCGAACGCCTCGACGGGAAACAATCATGAATTCTTTCGATATCATCAAGACGGTCCGTGTGACAGAAAAAGGCACACGTCAGGCCGACGAATACAACCAGTACACGGTCGTCGCCGACAAGCGGGCGTCAAAGCCCCAGATCCGGAGTGCCGTGGAAGAGTTGTTCAACGTCAAGGTAGTTCGTGTGAACACCCTTAACGTGACCGGCAAGTCGCGGCGCCGTTCAACCAAGCAGCGCGGCAAATCGAGTGACTGGAAAAAGGCAATGGTCACACTCAAAGAAGGCGACAGAATCAACCTCGCTTAGTTATGGCAGTAAAATCTTTTAATCCGACAACGCCGACATTGCGTTACAAGACGGTCTCGTCATTTGACGAAATCACGAAGCGCAAACCGGAGAAGCAGCTGCTTTCGACCCGGAAGAAAACAGGCGGACGCAATTGTTACGGTCGAATCACCTCGCGTGCCATTGGTGGCGGCCACAAGCAGAAGATCCGTAACGTAGATTTCCGCCGCAACAAGATTGGCGTCGAAGCCACGGTTATTGCCATCGAGTATGATCCGATTCGGTCCGCCCGGCTGGCGCTGCTTGAGTACGCCGACGGCGAGAAGCGGTATATTCTGGCTCCGGTGGACATGACCGTCGGACGCAAATTGAGCTGCGGTCCCGGGTCCGCTCCTGAAGTCGGCAATCACATGCCGCTTGGCGAGATTCCTGTCAGCGTGACCATTCACAACCTTGAACTGACTCCCGGTCGTGGCGGTCAGATCGTTCGATCGGCCGGAGTCGGTGCCGTGTTAATGTCCAAGGATGAGGGCTACGCTCATGTGAAGCTGCCGTCCGGTGAGATTCGAAAAATCAATGGAAAATGCAGCGCGACCATCGGACAGGTCGGGAATAGCGATCACGAAAAAGTCGTTTTGGGTAGCGCAGGAAGAAACCGGCACAAGGGTCGCCGCCCGCTCACCCGTGGTTTGGTTCGCAACCCGGTCGATCACCCCAACGGCGGGGGTAACGGCAAATCGAAGGGCGGCGGCGGTCGTCAGCACTTGGTGACTCCGTGGGGTGTTATCACCAAGGGTTACAAGACCCGCGCGAAATGGAAGCTTTCTAACCGTTTCATCCTGGTCCGCCGGGATGGCAAGCCAATGAAACGCAAGTAATCTGTTATGGGAAGATCAATTAAAAAGGGTCCGTTCGTCGATCCGTCGCTGATGAAGCACATCACCCGGACGATCGAATCGAAATCAAAGAAGCCGATCAAGACTTGGTCGCGTCGATCAATGATCACACCGGATTTTGTCGGCCACAACTTCAACGTTCACAACGGGAAGATCTTTGTCCCGGTGTTCGTCACTGAGAACATGGTGGGTCATCGTCTGGGTGAGTTTTCGCCGACACGGACTTTCAAGGGACATGGATCCACGACCAAAAAAGCTGACAAGAAATAACCCATGGAAGTTCAATCAATCACGAAAAACGTCCGCATGTCCGCGCAAAAAATGCGCGAAGTGGTGCGCCAGATTCAGGGACTTCCCGCGCTGCAGGCCCAGGCCGTGCTTGCCGTTGTCCCGCGTAAGTCGGCCCGCCTGGTCGCCAAGACGCTGAAGTCGGCGATCGCGAATGCGGAAAACAATAACAACATGAATCCGGCGACTCTGCGGGTGCGTGAAGCGGTTGCGCAAACGGCGCCTACCATGAAACGTTTCATTCCGAAGGCGCGCGGTTCGGCGGGGCCGATCCTGAAACGGTCGAGCCACATCAAAATCGTTTTATCAGACCAATAAGTTATGGGACAGAAAACCAACCCAATCGGATTACGCATCGCGGTCACGAAGGACTGGCGTTCCAAGTGGTACGCGAATAAAAAGGACTTCGGCGCCTTGTTGGCTGAAGATCATCTTATCCGGACGCTTCTGAACAAGAAGCTTGAGAGCGCGTCGGTTCCCCGCATTAATATTGAGCGTGCCGCGACTCGTTGTCGCATCACGATCTACACGGCCCGTCCGGGTGTCGTGATCGGACGCAAGGGCACCGAGATCGACAAACTCAAGGAAGAACTCAGCCGGCTCACCGGCAAGGAGATCTATGTTGATATTTTCGAGATCAAACAGCCTGAGACGAATGCCCAGTTGGTGGCTGACAACGTGGCAATTCAGCTTGAACGGCGGATCGGCTTCCGCCGGGCGATGAAGAAAGCGCTGCAGACGGCGATGGACTTCGGTGCCGAGGGTATCAAGATCCGCTGTGCCGGACGGCTCGGCGGCAGTGAAATTGCGCGGGTCGAAACTTACCACCGTGGTAGGGTGCCACTGCACACGCTACGTGCGAATATTGATTACGGATTTTCAGAAGCATCGACAATGGCCGGTATTCTGGGGGTTAAATGCTGGATTTGTAAGGGTGAAGACAAGCCTTCCAAAAAGAAGAGCGCGATCGTCACCGAGTAAATAGAGACAGAGAAGGAAAGAATTTGTTATGGCCTTAATGCCTTCGAAAGTTAAATACCGCAAGATGCACCGCGGGAGTCGAACCGGGATCGCATCCCGGGGGAACACCGTGGCGTTCGGCGAATACGGCCTGCAGTCATTGGAGCGGACCTGGATCACGAACAAGCAGATCGAAGCGGCCCGTGTTGCGATCAACCGGCACATGAAACGGCGCGGAAAGGTCTGGATCCGGATTTTCCCGGACAAGTCCTTCACCAAGAAACCGCTGGAAACTCGAATGGGTAAGGGCAAGGCGCCCGTTGAAGGCTGGGTAGCCGTAGTTCGGCCCGCTACAGTGATGTTTGAAGTGGACGGTGTACCGGAGATTGTCGCCCGCGAGTGCATGCGGCTGGCGGCTACAAAACTGCCGATCCGTACCAGACTCATCGCCCGGCACAAACATAATTAATTGGGATTACGTCCTATGAAGATGAACGAAATCAAAGATTTGACTGCTGTCGAGCTCACGGCCAAAGGTCGTGAACTGCGTCAGGAACTGTTCAACCTCCGGTTGCAGAAGGCGACTAGTCAGTTGGAAAAGCCGGCGCGACTGCGGGTTATCCGACGAGACGTCGCCAGAATCGAAACTCAAATATCCACGTTGCGTCGCAAGACAGCCACAGCCTGACAAGATTTATGTCCGAGAACCAAATCAAACGGGGACACCGCAAAGAGCGGATCGGTGAAGTGATCTCCAACAAGATGGACAAGACCATTGTTGTGCGGGTCGAACGTCGTTTCCCCCATCCGCGCTGGCGCAAGGTAGTGACAACCTACTCCCGGTTTTACGCCCATGACGAGAAGAACGAGGCGAACGTGGGTGACCGCGTCCGCATTCAGGAGACCCGCCCGCTCTCCAAGAGCAAGCGATGGCGGCTGGTTTCGGTGGTGGACCGCAACGAAGAAGCAGTAATCGCTGCTGCCTAATTTAATATACCGCTATGTTACAGCTAAGATCTCGGTTACATGTTGCCGACAACACCGGCGCGAAACGCGCTTCGATGATTGGCGTGCTTGGGCCGAACAAGAAATACGCTCAGGTGGGTGACATCATCAAGGCCCACGTTCAGGAAGCATCGCCCAACGGCACGGTGAAAAAGGGTGACGTAGTCAATGCCGTGGTGGTGCGCACTACCAAGGCGTTCTCACGTCCCGACGGTTCCTATTTGCGCTTTGATTCGAATGCGATCGTAATCATTGATAAAGATAAGAATCCACGTGGCACCCGTATCTTTGGTCCCGTGGCACGTGAGCTCCGGGAAAAGAAGTTCATGAAAATTGTTTCCCTGGCCCCCGAGGTCATCTGAAGACATGGCTAAGACAAAAATCAAAAAAGGCGACGAAGTATACGTCATCAGCGGTTCGCACAAGAGCGCCGAGAAAAAGGGCAAAGTGATCGAACTCGTGAAGAAGTCCGACCGCGTGATCGTGGAAGGCTTCAACATGGTGAAGAAGCATGTCCGCAAGAACCAGCAGTACCCGGAAGGAACGATCATCGAGCGGGAAGGCACCATTCATGTGTCGAACCTGATGCAGGCTGATCGATTTGAAGCGCGGCTGTCGAAACGGCAGGGTGGACAGTCCTGAACCAGCGACCATCAAGATTTGTAGGCGATATGAAACCGAGACTTTCAGAAAAATACGAAAACGAAGTTCGTCAGCAGTTGATCGACAAACGGCACTATAAAAATGCGCACGAAGTCCCGCGGATCGAGAAGATCGTGGTGAACATGGGTGTGAGCGCGTTGCTGGAGAAGACGGCGGTGGAAGACGCTGCCAAGGACTTGAGCTTGATCACCGGTCGCAAGCCGGTCATCAACAAGTCACGCAAGAGCATCGCCAACTTCAAGTTGCGTGAAGGCCAGTCAATCGGTTGCCGTGTGACGCTGCGCCGGGCGGTCATGTATGAATTTCTTGACCGACTGGTCAGTACGGCCCTGCCCCGTATCCGCGATTTTCGCGGCACGTCTAACCGGTCGTTCGACGGACACGGAAACTACTCGCTGGGCATCAATGACCAGACTGTTTTTCCCGAGATTGATCTGGACAAAATCAAGCGCCAGCAGGGCATGGATATTGTGATCGTGACCACGGCCAAGACCGACGCCGAGTCGCACGACCTGTTGAAACTGATGGGCATGCCGTTTGCCGAGAAATAATTAATTTAAGATATGGCTAAGAAATCCTGGGTGGAAAGAAACAAGAAACGCATCAAGCTTTCGGCTCGTTACGCGGAGAAGCGCGCTGAGCTGAAGGCCAAGGGCGACTACATCGCGTTGGCCAGCCTGCCACGCAACTCGAGTCCGGTTCGGATTGTGAACCGCTGCCGGATTACCGGTCGACGCCGTGGTTTCCTTAGAAAATTCGGCGCCTCGCGCATGACCTTTCGTGAGGCGGCGATGGGTGGATTGATCCCCGGTGTGACTAAAGCCAGTTGGTAACTTATTAAGAATTTATGGACCCGATAGCCGACATGTTGACCCGAATTCGAAACGGGCAGAACGCATCTCTCACCACTGTGGCGATGCCACATTCAAAGATGAAGGAAAGCATTGCCCGCCTTTTGAAGAAGGAAGGGTATATCAGCGAACACGAATCGACCGGTGACAAACAGCACAAGACGCTGTCCCTGAAGCTGAAGTACGCCGGTCGTGCCGGTGTCATCGAAGGGCTCAAGCGCATCAGCCGTCCGGGCATCCGCACCTACGTGCGGGGGAAGGACATTCCACGCGTCCGCGGCGGGTTGGGTGTTGCTATTCTTTCCACATCACATGGCGTGATGACTGGGCGTGAAGCCCGCAAACAAAACTTCGGTGGCGAAGTTCTCTGCTATATCTGGTAAATTTAGACTGACAAAACTATGTCCCGAATTGGAAAACTGCCGATAACGATTCCCGCCGGAGTGAAGGCGGAAATCAAAGGCCGCAATTGTAACGTTGAGGGACCCAAGGGGAAACTCGTTCTCACATTGCCTCCTCACACGACCATCAAGATCGACGGTCATGAAATTCAGGTGTCACGGGACGGTGACAACGCGGTCGCGAAGTCCATGCACGGCCTGACTCGATCCCTGCTCAACAATATGGTAATCGGCGTCAGTGCGGGATTTGTCAGGAAGCTTGAAATCCAGGGCGTTGGTTTCAAGGCGGCCGTTCAGGGTAACAAGGTCAACATGACGCTTGGCTATTCGCATCCGATCAACTACGAGATTCCCGCGCAGATTAAAGTAACTGTCACGGAGAACACCAAAGTGATGATCGAGGGGCCGGACAAAGCGGTAGTGGGCAAGGTTGCCTCGGAGTTGCGGGCGTTCTACCCGCCAGAACCTTACAAGGGCAAGGGTGTCCGTTATGAAGGTGAGAAGGTTCGCCGTAAGGAAGGTAAGAAAGTACAGTAATCGTTTGGCTGAAAGAGAACATGAGAACAGAAAAGAAATTAAATCTTCGGCAACGGCGTCATTGGCGGGTGCGCAAGAAAGTCGTTGGTACTGGCGAGCGTCCCCGTATGAGTGTTCGGTTCACCGGGCAGCATATATACGTGCAGTTCATCGACGACATCAAGGGTGTGACCGTGGCCCAGACGTCGACCCGGTCAAAGTCGGTGACGGATCGTAAAACACTGGGAGCAAATGTGGAGAGCGCGCAGAAGATTGGTTCTCTTGCGGCTGAGGCGGCAAAAAGTGCTGGGATCAGTCAGGTCGTTTTCGACCGCAGTGGTGCCCCATACCACGGAAAAGTGAAGGCGCTCGCGGAAGCGGCGCGCGAAGCTGGAATTCAATTTTAACTGCAGTAACTATTACTAACTGTGTCTGTTACATCAAATAGCAACAATCCAAGTTCCCGACCAGGCGGCGCCGGTGGCGGACGCGGGCGTGGTCAGGGCCAAGGCGGACAGGGCCACGGTCAACGTCGTCAGGGCAGAAGCGGCGGACGTGACTCCGGGTTTGAAAAACCGGCGGACGATCTGGTTGAGAAGGTTGTGTTCATCAACCGTTCCTCCAAAGTCGTAAAAGGTGGCCGACGCTTCAGCTTTAGTGCACTCGTTGTCACCGGTGACCAGAAGGGCCGCGTCGGAATGGGGCTAGGCAAGGCGAATGAAGTCGTTGAGGCGATCCGCAAGGGCAGTGAATTCGCCCGTCGGAATCTTGAGCCAATATCCATTCTTGAGACGACGATCCCGCACGAGGTGTATGCCGCTTACGGCGGCGCGCGGGTGTTGCTGCGTCCGGCGTCCCCGGGAACCGGCGTGATCGCGGGCAAGACGGTGCGAGCCGTTCTGGATGCGGTCGGTGTGAAGAATGTGCTCAGCAAGTCGCTCGGCTCCAGCAATCCGGCGAATGTCGTCAAGGGAACAATTGAAGCCCTGAGACAACTGCGTCGCCGCGAAGAAATCTACAAGAACCGCGGAATTCCTTTGGTCAGTGTTGAACCTCAGGCGACTGCCTGAAAATCTCTCGATTGATATGCGTCTACATAATTTGAAACCACGCCCGGGTGCCAAGCACCGGCGTAAGCGTCTCGGACAGGGTGAATCCAGCGGTCAGGGCAAGACAAGCGGTCGCGGCGGCAAGGGCCAATCAGCCCGGTCGGGCGGTTCGCGTCGTTTGGGGTTTGAAGGCGGTCAGATGCCGCTTATTCGTCGTATCCCGAAACGTGGGTTCAACAACACCATGCATGCGATAAACTATGTGCCGGTGAATTTGGCTGAGTTGAATCAGTTTGAATCCGGTTCGGTGGTCAACGCTGAAACGCTCCGCAAGGCCGGCCTGGCAAACGGAACGGTGAAGAGGATCAAAATTCTTGGAAACGGCAAGCTTGAACAAAAACTAACTGTTCAG
Source organism: Verrucomicrobiota bacterium (assembly GCA_041689265.1). Lineage (GTDB taxonomy): Bacteria > Verrucomicrobiota > Verrucomicrobiia > Limisphaerales > RI-55 > JBDNGP01. The sequence continues at coordinate 6,345 of JBDNGP010000111.1, read as the reverse complement.
GCGCATGCGTTCAGCGCGTCCGCCAAGGCAAAAATTGAAGAAGCAGGCGGTTCGTGCGAAGTGGTCAAGAAAGAGTCCGTCACCACTGCCGAATAGAAATAGTCCGAACCAGTCTGGTAATTCTTCATGTTCGCCAAGTTTTTCAACACCATTGCCAATTGTTTCAAGATTCCGGAACTCCGGGGTCGGATTCTATTTACGCTTGGCATTCTTGTCCTCTGCCGGTTGATCGCAAACGTCACCGTTCCGGGCCTGGACGCGACGGGACTGCGGGCGTTCCTCGCCAGCGCTCAGTCGTCAAATGATCCAAGTTTGATCGGCCTTTACAGCATGTTCACCGGTGGTGCGCTCGAACAGTGCGCGATCGGTGCGCTGGGTATCATGCCTTACATCAGTGCGACGATCATCATACAGCTTCTTTCGGCAGTGGTTCCCTCGCTGAGCAAACTGGCCCGTGAGGAGGGCGGTAGGACCAAGATCATCCAGTACGGTCGTTATCTTACGGTCGTTCTTTGCTTGGGACAGGGTCTGGCGATGGCATTCGGGTGGGAAAATCCGGGTGCAATTTTTCAGGGATTTGAGGGAAAACTCGTCCTTTTTGATGCCGGAAACCTGTGGTGGTACCGGTTGCAGACGGTCCTTATATTGACGACTGGCACTCTGTTGCTGATGTGGTTGGGTGAACAGATCAGTGAACGCGGAATTGGAAACGGCGTCTCGCTGGTGATCACCATCGGAATCATTGCCCGGTTCCCGGACGCGTTGAAATCGGCCGTCTTGAAGTTTCTGCCGGTCGGCGACAATCCTCCACAGTTCAATTACTTTTACGCGATCGCGTTTATCGTCCTGTTGGTTGTCGTGATTGCCGGTGTCGTGGCCATGACTCAGGCTCAGCGAAAAATTCCGGTCCAGTATGCGCAGCAGACGCGCGGTCGCCGGGTTTATCAGAGCGGCAGTTCGTTCATGCCGTTGAAAGTCAATTACGCCGGTGTCATGCCGATCATTTTCGCCCAGGCGTTGCTGATGTTCCCGTCGAAAATATTCGAATATCTTGGCGCCAGTTTTGAAATTCAATTTCTGTCCCAGCTGGCGGTTCAGTTGCAAATGGGGCACATGCTTCATATCGCATTTTTTGGAATGATGATCCTGTTCTTCAGCTACTTCTGGGTTGCTACTCAGTTCAACGAAGTTCAGATAGCGGACGATCTCAAGAAACACAACGGTTACATTCCCGGCGTTCGACCCGGAAAAGCCACCAGTGATTTTCTGCATAACACCATGAGCCGGATAACTCTGGCCGGGTCTGTATTTCTGATCGCGATCGCAGTCATTCCGGAACTGCTCTACACCTATATGGGGGTCGACTATCTGGTGGCCTCCTTCTTTGGCGGCACCAGCATGTTGATCGCTGTCGGCGTCGTTTTGGACACGATGCGGCAGGTTGAATCTCATCTCCTGATGCGGCATTACGACGGTTTCCTGAAGAAAGGGCGGCTGAAGGGTCGCTTCTAGTCCCGGTCGATGGGAACTTGTAAAAGTCTCCGGACACAGCCTGACAATTACTGCCATGATCATCCTCAAATCCGAGCGAGATCTTGAAGCCATGCGGCCTGCGTGTGGCGTGGCCCGTGTCGTGTTGGATGAAGTTGGCGCCATGATCCAGCCGGGATTGACCACCCGGGAGATCGACATGTTCGCCGGTGAGCGGATCAAGAGCTACGGCGCCAAGAGCGCGTTCTTGGGTTACCGGAATTATCCGTGTAATATCTGCATTTCAGTGAATGAAGAAGTGGTGCACGGGCTGGCGAGTGATCGACGGGTAAACTTTGGCGACATTGTGAGTATCGATGTCGGTGTTCTTTACAACGGATTTATTGGTGACAATGCCAAAACGGTGGCGGTCGGTGGCTGTGATGCGTCCACTCAGGCGTTGCTGGACGTGACCGAGCAGTCTCTTTACAAGGGGATTGCGATGGCCACTGAAGGCAATCGAGTGATTGATATTTCACGGGCGATTCAGTTGCACGTTGAAAAGAATCACTTCAGTGTGGTGCGTGAATTTGTCGGACACGGTGTCGGGCGGACGGTGCATGAAGCCCCGGAAGTTCCTAATTTCGTGGATGATCGGAAGACATCGCCCAAGTTGAAGGCCGGCATGACACTGGCCATCGAGCCCATGGTAAACGCCGGAAAAGCCGGTGTGAAAATCTTAAAAGATGGCTGGACAGTGCTCGCGTCCGATGGTTCACTTTCCGCCCATTTTGAGCATACGATCCTCGTAACTGTGGGTCAGCCAGAAATCCTGACGTGTCCGGAACAGATGCCATCCGAATTGCGGGCGCGGTGACCGAAACGCTCCCGAAAGGGCGTTTCCGCGTTCAATTGGCCAACGGGCATCAGCTTGTGGCTAGGGTGTTGCGGCGGGATCTTGCTCGATTTGACGTGATAGTGCCCGGTGAAGAGTTGCAGCTGCGAGTGTGTCCTGGAGACATGTCGCAGGGAATAGTTGAAGAAATTTTAAAAACGAAACCAGAATAATGAAAGTTCGCGCCTCAGTTAAAAAGTTATGCGAGCACTGCCGGGTCGTCCGCCGTCGTGGCGTGATTCGCGTGATCTGCTCCGCTAACCCTCGACATAAACAGCGGCAAGGTTAAAAAGCAATTATGGCACGTATCATTGGTGTTGAAATTCCCGGCGAGAAGCGAGTTGATATCGCGCTCCGCTACATTTATGGCATTGGCCCGGTCATCGCCAACGAGATCCTTGCGAGAGCGAAGATTGATCCGAGCGTCCGCGCGAAGGATCTCAATGAACAGCAGTTGGCGCTGATCGTGCATGAGATTCAGGAAGGTAAGTACACGATTGAAGGTGATCTTCGTCGTGAGCTGCAGCTCAATCTGAAACGAATGCAGGCCATCAAATGCTATCGTGGCACGCGCCATCTTCGGGGGCTGCCCGTCCGCGGTCAACGGACCAAGACCAACGCCCGCTCCCGCAAGGGTGCCCGCAGAACTGTGGGGGTTCAGCGTAATCCCAACGCCAAATCCGGCATCCATTAACTTTTATAAGCAACCCTATGGCAGAAGAGACAGAACCAAAAACCGACTCCAAGAAAAAGGCGGACAATTCCGCATCAGCAGCGGGGACGGAAACACCGCCGGCCAAAAAGCCGTCGAAGAAAAAAGACGGGAAGACTTCGGAAGCGACCGCCGACGTCCCTGCGCACACGGGGCTTACAGCAGCCTCTGCGGCACCGACCGCTGCCGAGTTGTTGGGTGAAGACCCCAACGACAAGAAGATTGTCAAGGCCAAGGGGGCGAAAAACATCGTGGTCGGGGTCGCGAACATTCTGGCGACGTTCAACAACACGCTCGTTTCCATCTGCGACATGCAGGGCAACGTGATCGGGTGGGCCAGTGCCGGCCGCCTCGGTTTCAAGGGCTCGCGCAAGAGCACCGGCTTCGCTGCTCAACAGGTGGCTCAGGAAGCCGCCCGCAAAGCGATGTCGCACGGGCTCAAGGAAGTTGAAGTCCGGGTCAAGGGCCCGGGTTCCGGTCGTGAATCTGCAGTCCGAGCGTTGCAGGCGATCGGTCTGGTCATTAATTGCATCAAAGACGTCACCCCGGTGCCTCACAACGGCTGCCGCCCGAAAAAGAAACGTCGCGTCTAAGTTCATTTCAACAGGAAAAAGAATAGCATATGGCTCGTTATACAGGTCCCCGCGTTCGTATCAGTCGGCGTTTCAACACCCCGATTTTCGGTCCTTCAAAGTATCTTGATCGTCGTCCTTATCCGCCCGGTCAGCATGGTCCGCGCATGCGGCGTAAAGTTTCGGAATATGGGATCGGTCTGGGTGAAAAGCAGAAGCTCCGTTTCTTTTATGGACTCATGGAAAAACAATTCCGTGGAATCTACGAGAAGGCGGCAAGCCAACGCGGTGTCACCGGCGAGATCATGTTGCGGATTCTTGAAATGCGTCTTGATAACGTGGTGTATCACCTCGGGTATGCTAACACCCGCGCTGCCGCGCGTCAGATCGTTGCCCACGGCCACGTGAAAGTAAACGGACGCAAGGTGGACATTCCGTCCTATGCGCTGAAGGTGAACGATATGGTCGAAATCAAAGACTCGAGCGCGTCCCGCCAGATGGCGAACACCAACATGGAAATGTCCACGAGTCGGGCTGTTCCAGACTGGTTGTCGTTAAACAAGGACGCATACCGTGGAGTCGTGATGCGCGCACCGGCGCGTGAGGACATTCAGCCCATCGCTAACGAGCAGGCCGTCGTCGAATTTTATTCCCGTTAATGTTGAGTCCCGCAAGGGACCGCAATCCGCAATTATATGGACGGGTTCCCGCGACGGGAATCCAAGGGAATCCGTCAGATTAAAATTGCACCAATAAAGAAAAAATATGCCAGTACGATTAGGACGATTCGAAATGCCCAAGCGCCTCACCAAGAATGAGGAGAGCGCAACGGACACCTATGCACAGTTCATTGCCGAGCCGTTCGAGACCGGTTACGGATACACCATCGGCAACTCGCTGCGCCGCGTGTTGCTGTCGTCGCTCGAAGGAGCCGCGATCACTTCGATTCGTATCGATGGTGCGATGCATGAATTTGCGACCATCGACGGCGTGATGGAGGACGTGACGGACATCGTCATGAACCTGAAGAAACTGCTTTTCAAATGCCACGTCCGCGAGCCGCAGACCCTGCTGCTTTCCGTGAACAAGGAGGGTGCCGTCACCGCCGGTGACATCACTCTCAATCAGAACGTCGAGCTGGTGAATCCCAAGCAGCACATCTGCACGCTGGACAAAAAGAAGAAACTCGACATGGAATTCGAGGTTCGCGTCGGTCGTGGTTTCTACACCGCTGATGAGAACAAGAAGGGCGAGCAGCCAATCGGGCTTATTCCCATCGATTCGATTTTTTCTCCGGTCGTCCGCGTTCGTTACACGGTCGAGAGCGCACGTGTCGGACAGCGCACCGACTACGACAAGCTTTTGCTAGAAGTCTGGACCGACGGACGGATCACTCCCGACGACGCCCTGACGCAGTCCTCCGCGATTCTTCAGCATCACCTCGACGTGTTCGTCGGCTACGACAAGAACGCAATCGAGTTCGAGGAAGTTGAAGACAAGCAGGACGACGAGAAGTCGAAGCTTCGAAAACTGCTCAACATGAGCGTGAACGAAATCGAGTTGAGCGTCCGTGCGGCCAACTGTCTGAACAACGCCAACATTACCACCGTCGGTAATCTGGCGATGAAGACCGAGGCGGAAATGCTCAAGTATCGCAACTTTGGTAAGAAGTCCCTGAACGAGATCAAGGACAAGCTCACGGCACTGGGTCTCGGCTTGGGCATGAACATTGACACCGCGCTGCTCGAAGCACCGGCTGAGGATATCCAACTTTAACATCTCATTTTCGAGGTAGATTATGCGTCATTTAAAACGAAACGCCAAACTCGGCCGCACCGGGGAACACCGGAACGCCATGCTGGCCAACATGGTGTGCAGCCTTATCCGTCACAAGCGCGTGACCACCACCCTGGCGAAGGCCAAAGTGGCTCGTCCCGTCGCCGAAAAGATCGTGACGTTGGGCAAGAAGAACACGCTGCACGCCCGCCGTCTGGCCACCGCCCGGCTCAAGTATGCCGACCGCAAGATGTTCAAGACGAAGGAAGAGAACGCGAAGTTCTGGAAGAACGACGTGATCCGAATCCTATTTGAAGAAATTGCACCGGCGATGAGCTCCCGCAACGGCGGTTACACCCGCATTGTCAAGCTCGGCGAACGCAAGGGCGACGCCGCTCAGCTTGCCATGCTCGAATGGGTGGACGCGATCGCGCCGGCGGATGACGCCGCGGAAGTAGCACCAGCCGCGAAGGAAGAAAAGGCTGAAGCAGCGCCAGCCGCGAAGGAAGAAAAAGCTGAAGCAGCTGAATAAGCTCGCTCGATAAAATTACAAACCCGTCCTGCAAAGGACGGGTTTTTTGTTGGCCATCCAGATCGAACGGCTACTCGGAATTGTTTCCCGTTTGTAAGCGTGACACCAAGCTCCCCTGTTCATGAGAGTCGTAGATGCCGTAGCATGGCGTGCTATGAGATCTATGACTGAGTCGGATTCTTCGTCCGCGCCCTTCCTGATCAAGACTGATGCGCTGGGGCGCATGCGCACTTCACCCGAGCGCCGGGAGATGCTCCTGCGGGAGTTTGAGCGGAGCGGCCTGTCCGGGGCGGCGTTCGCCGCCCTGGTCGGCATCAAGTATCAGACGTTTGCAGGTTGGCGGCAGCGGCGGGCCGGAGGGCGCAGGTCCGGGGCGGTTGCCAGGGTC
>JBDNGP010000110.1:0-9141 GCA_041689265.1 Verrucomicrobiota bacterium | reverse complement strand
TGGGAGTTTGGGAAAGGGGCGTCTTGGTGAGGGAATTAAGTAAGCCAACGGTAAGCCACTCGTTTTCTTGCTCTTTCTGAACTTCTGTAAGTCGTTGTGGGAGTGGTGGCTGGACCCGGGTTCGAACCGGGGACACGCGGATTTTCAATCCGCTGCTCTACCAACTGAGCTATCCAGCCATCCCGGAAAGGGCGGCATTGAACGATTCCAACCGGCGTTTGGCAAGGCCTTATTTCGATGTTTCAATTTTTGCTGAAAATTTTAAGATGGGTGCGTTCAACGTTGCTCAACCTATGAAGCTTTTACTTATTTGCTCGCTCCTGTTTACCTTCGGTTTCGTTGTTTCAAGTCCGCTCTGCGCCGATGAAAAAACCGGTACCCTTGATGTCTATTGGGTGGATGTGGAGGGCGGGGGAGGAACGCTCATGGTGACTCCCGCCGGTGAATCGATTCTCATCGACGCCGGCATGCCGGGCGAACGGGATCCGGGGAGAATTCACAAGGTGGCGGCGGAGGTCGCCGGTGTGAAACAGATTGACCATCTGATCACCACACATTTTCACATCGACCATTTCGGCGGTGCGGCGGAGGTATCGCAAAAGATGCCGGTGATCAACGTCTGGGACAACGGCGTGCCCGACCGCAATCCGGACAACAATCCCAACGATACTCGGTTTCCGATCATGATCAAACCGTACAAAGAAATGTCGGTGGCAAACCGGTACGTGATCAAACCCGATGATACCCTGCCACTCAAACAGTCTGCGGGCGCTTTGGTTTCAGCACGGTGCCTTGTCGCGATGGAAAAATTTACCGACCAGATTGTGGGCGACAAGCCCCGCGTGGATTGCGCTGAAGTGATCGAGAAACCCGCCGATACTTCGGACAACCGCAACAGCATTGTGACCCTGATCAGCGTCGGCGATTTCAAGTTCTTCGTCGGGGGTGATCTCACGTGGAATACCGAGGCCGACCTCGTGTGCCCGGTGGATCGCGTGGGAATGGTGGATGTTTATCAGGTGAACCATCACGGTTTGGACGCGAGCAACAATCCGATTCTGATCGAATCCCTTGCCCCGACCGTCTCTGTAATGAGTAACGGGACCAGCAAGGGTTGCGGCAAGGAGACGTTCGCGACGTTGAAGTCCGCCCCGGCGATTCAATCCATGTATCAGGTCCACAAGAATCTTCGTGAAGACAGCGAAAACAACACGTCACCTGAATTCATCGCCAACGTGGCGAAGGACTGTGCCGCCAACTACATCAAGATGTCCGTCGCGCCGGACGGAAAGACCTACACGATTTCGATCCCTGGCACCGGACATTCGCAGGAATATCAGACGAAGAAGAAATGACCGTCAGCCTCTGGCGGCGTGAAGAATCTCGACGGTCGAACGTTGTGCAGGACGATGGTTTGAACTGTTAATCAACGACCCTCTGACACGATTCCTTTTGGCCGATCCACCTCGATCTGGCATCGTCCGGTGCGTTAAAAATGGATACCGACATTCAAGCCGACACCGACTGGCCCTCCTTCAGTCTGCTATTTTTCGCGAGTCAATCCGCCGAATACGAGAGCGGGAAATTTGATCTGTTCCGGGACAGCACGAAGCGCGCGGACGAACTGGGATTTGAGGCGGTCTGGATTCCGGAACGGCATTTTCATGCATTCGGCGGCATGTTTCCCAACCCGGCCCTCGCCGCCGTGTATGTCGCCGAACAAACGAAACGGATTCGTCTCCGCGCCGGCAGTGTGGTTCTTCCGCTGCACCATCCCATTCGCGTCGCCGAGGAATGGGCCGTGGTCGATAACCTGTCCGACGGCCGGGTGGACCTCTCGTTCGCTATAGGCTGGAACCCGAATGACTTCACCCTCGCACCCGACACGTTTGCCAACCGAAAGCAGATCGCGTTTGATCGCGCTGAGACGATCCGCCGATTGTGGCGCGGCGAATCGATTGAATTCGAAAACGGGCGTGGGGAGAAGACGCCGATCCAGGTGCATCCGATGCCGGTGCAGAAGGAGCTGAATATCTGGTTCACCTGTTCCGGCGGCAGGGAACGGTTTATCGAGGCGGGCGAGAAAGGTTTCAACATCCTGACCGCGCTGCTCTTTCAGAAGACCGACGAGCTCGCTGAAAAAATCGCCGCCTACCGCGAGGCGTGGACGGCGGCGGGCCATGCCGGTCGCGGTCAGGTGACGTTGATGCTGCACACCTACGTCGGTGAAGACGAGGAGACGACGAAGGCCGCCGTACGCGAACCGTTCAAACGCTATCTCGAAAGCTCCGCCGATCTCTGGCAGGTCGTGGATGCCGGCAAACTCGGCAACATGTCGGAACGGAAACGCCGCGACATGCTGGAATTCGCCTTTGAGCGATACTATCAAAAAACTGGGCTGATGGGCTCGGTGGAGAATTGCCGTACGATGGTTGAGGCCGTCCGCGCAGCCGGAGTAAACGAGATCGCCTGCCTCATCGATTTCGGCCTCGAACCGAAACTGATCATGGACGGACTGACCTCCCTCAACGAACTCAGGCAAAAACCCGTCCCGGCATGAACCAAACAGATCTACCCCGCCGCGTGGTCGTGACCGGCATGAGCGCCGTGACCGCGCTTGGATTTGAATTGGACGAAATATGGCGAAACGTTGTCGCAGGCAAATCCGGCATATCACTCGTTCCGTTTCTCCCGGAGGACAGCCCTCTGCCGACGAAATACGCGGGGTGCATCGACGACGGCAAACTGAAAAACGCCGTCGAGACATCTGGCATTGATGATCCGGATCGTGGCGCTCAATTCGCGCTTCTTGCGGCACGCGGCGCGCTCGAACATGCGGGCTTCCCGGTTGACGGTTCGTCGCCGATGGAGTGCGACGTCATTCTCGGCACTGGCCACGGCAACATCATTTTCCACGACACCGCGATGGAGGCGTTCGTCAAGGGCGGCTGGCGGAAACTCCGGCCCACCACCGTCGTCCGCGCGATGTTCAACCGCCCGGCCAATCTGATTTCCATCGCGTACAAGTTGACCGGCACGAGCTTCACCGTCAGCGCCGCGTGCGCCACCGGATCGATCGCGTTTGGCACCGCGTTCAATCACGTGCGCTTTGGGCTGGTCGATCGTGCGCTCGCCGTCTGCGCAGATGCGGGCATTGATCCCATGAGTTTTTCCGCCTGGAACCGGCTGGGCGTCCTCACCAAACATCCTGATCCCGCGACGGCGTGTCGCCCGTTCGACATTGATCGGAGCGGGCTCGTCATGGGCGAAGGCGCCGCCGGCATGATGCTGGAGTCGCTGGATTCTGCGCAACGCCGGGGAGCGAATATCATCGCCGAAGTCGCGGGCTACGGTTCGTCCTCCGACGCCTCGCACATCGTGGTACCAGACCCGAAAGGGCAGGTGATCGCGGTGCAGAAGGCGCTCGCTTCGGCGCGGATTGAACCGTCGGAAATCGACTACGTCAATGCGCACGGAACCGCTACGCCGATCGCGGACGTCGTCGAAGCAGAATCGCTTCAGGGCAGCCTTGGCGATCACGGTCGACGCGTACCCGTCTCCAACACAAAGGCGCAATTCGGGCACCTTATGGGCGCGACTGCCGGCGTGGAACTCGTCATCACACTTCTTGTGTTGCAGAAAAATGAAATCCCTCCGTGCCGCAACCTGGATAATCCCGACCCTGCATGCCGGTTGAACTTCGTGCGGAACATGCCGTTGAAAAAGGAGATCAACTTCGCGCTCAAAAACAGCTTTGCATTCGGAGGAGCCAACAGCGTGGTGGTGCTCAAGAAGTTCAGGTGAGTTGCGGCTCGCTGGACACTTTTGGATGGGCGACGACGAGTTTACGGAGACAGGGCCGGAATGTTCCTTCCGAAATTGGATTTATCCGAACGCGAGCAGGACGATGGCGATAGTCCAGAGGTTAGAATGAGCGGTGAGTGCCCAGCCTCCGACTGTTGCGAGCGGGCGCGATGGCTTTTTGGGGGCGGTCACTGTCTCATCAAGCCCTGCACGTCGAGCCAGTCGGCGAAGAGCTGGATCCAACGATCACTCGGGAGGTTTTGCTTTCGCATGCCGAAGCCGTGACCGCCTTTCGTATAGAGATGCAGTTCAGTCGGCTTCCCGGCTCTTCACCCAGTCTTGATAAATCGCGACGCTTTGTGGTCCGAGTCCCAGCGGATCATCCGTGGCGGCGAGCACAAACATCGGCGGCGCATCCTTTGGAACGCCCTTGTCCTTGATTGTCCAGTGGTAGGCGAGATAGATCGGGGCAACAAAATTGGGCCGCATCTCCTTCGTGTAATTGTAGGCGACGGACGCCGTCACCGTTCCGCCAGCGGAGAATCCAATGATGCTGATGCGATCGGGATTTACGCCGAGTTCTTTCGCATGTGTGCGGATGTAGCCGATGGCCGCGAGTCCATCTGCCATGGCCAGCTTGACGATCGGTGCCACGACCTGATCCAGCGGGCCACGCGTGCCGACTTCGCGGGTCGGATTATCGGTTTTGCATTCGACGAGGCGATATTTTAATACGAAACAGGTAACGCCTTTCTCGACCAGCTAGCGGGCGACATCGTTGCCTTCACTATCGATCGAGAGAGCGAAAAACAAACCACCGGGATAGATCACCACCGCCGTGCCGTTGGCCTTCGCAGGGGTGGGTTTGAAAACGGTGAGTGTTGGGTCGGCGACGTTGAACACCACCGGCGTGTTCCAAAGATTCTTGTCGTTGTAATTCTCCGAATGCGTCCAGCTTTCGGAGCCGGGCGCTTTGCCGTCATAAAGGCGGATGACTTGATCTTGGGCGAATGTATTTACTGAACAAAGAGCGAGCAGGCAGATCAGGATGAAGGAGGATTTCATGGACGCCATTTTGATTGGGACACGGCGTTTGTCACATTCTCATTCGGTGGTGTTGGCCAGCGCCGTCAAACCGCGTTGCCCAGCCGTTTGTACAGATCTTTCAGGATGAACATGCGGGCGAAACGTTTGTCATTTCCCGGTACCAGCGTCCACGGCGCGGCCCCGGTGCTGGTGTGGGCGACCATGTCGTTGACGGCCGCCTGGTAGTCGTTCCATTTCTTGCGATTGCGCCAGTCCTCGTCGGTGATCTTGTGCTGCTTGTAATCGATGGTCTCGCGTTTTTTGAAACGGACGAGCTGCTCTTCCTTGCTGATGTGCAGCCAGTATTTGTGGAGCACGATTCCGTGTTCACACAGCTGTTCCTCAAAGTCGTTGATCTCGGAATAAGCGCGCGACCACTCGGGCACGGTCGCAAATTTTTCCACGCGTTCAACTAGGAGTCGGCCATACCACGAGCGATCAAAGATGGTGACCCGCCCGTCGCGGGGCAGGTGACGCCAGAAACGCCAGAGGTAGTGGTGCGCTCGCTCCTCGTCGGTGGGTGCGGCCACGGGAAAGATTTGATACAGGCGCGGATCCATCGCTTCGGTGACGCGCCGGATGCAGCTGCCCTTGCCCGCAGCGTCCCAGCCCTCGAAGACGATGATGTTGGACACGCCCTTTTCGGCCGCCTTCCAGACAAGTTGATTCCAATCGGACTGCCGCTTCGCCAGCTGTTTGCGGTAGCGTTCCTTCGTCAAGGTTTTGGTGAGATCCACCTTGTCGAGAATGGTCGGGCCACTGCGACGCGTGGTGATTTTCAACCGGGGTTGGGGTGTGCTTTTCTTTGTTGGTTGACGGCTTTGCTGATTCGTCTCCAGCGCCTGCTCGAATGCCGCTAGCAACAAGCGTCCGGCGGTGAGATCGCGATACCTTTCGTCAGTCGATTCAATTAGATGCCATGGCGCGTGCAGGCGGTCAGTCAGGCGGATCATGCGGCCCGCGTTGCGGATGAACTTGTCGTAGAGTTTGTGGTGCTTCCAGTCCGTGGGCAGTACTCGCCAGTGTTGATGCGGATCCGATTCCAGGTCCTTGAGCCGGCGGTACTGTGCGTCCTTCGAGAGATGCAGCCAGAGCTTCAGGATGAACGTCCCGTCCTCGGCCAGCATTTGTTCCATCGACCCGACCCGGCGCATCGCTGAGTCCAGATCAGCTTGTTTGAATTTTTTGTGTACCGCGCGAATGAGCGGGTCGGTGTACCAGGAACCGTAGAATATTCCGATACGACCACGCACGGGCATCGCCCGCCAGAAACGCCAGAAGAAAGGTCGCTCACGTTCCTCATCCGATGGCGTGTCGAATGCGTGAGTGTTCACACCGCGCGGATCGAGCCATTCGTTGAGACGATTGACCACCTTCGCCTTGCCCGCTCCGTCGACACCTGAAATCACCAATACCACGCGCGACTGCGTTTCCATCAGATCGATCTGCGCCTGGACAAGTTTGGCCCGCAGCAATTCGAGTTCACTCTCGTAATCCTTCTTCGTGATCGATCGGCCGAGTTCTGCGGTTTCAAACATGGGTGCAGTTATATCCGGTCATGTTCTTTGCGGAAAGAGAATGCTTCCGGTGGTTGGTTGTCTCCACGACGACTTCTTCCGTAGTAATCAGCGATCAGCAGCGAAGGCCTCGCAGGCTTTGATGTCCTCCCGCGTCAACTCAGAGAAGTCAGCGATAATCTCATCCTCGGTCATGCCGGAAGCAAGGTACTCCAGCACATCATAAACGGTGATCCGCTTCCCCCGAATGCTGGGCTTGCCTGGCTCAACCGTGATGAGATGATATGTAGTCCATATGAGGACGGTATCCATTCGGATCAAATTGGGCAAAGATCCCGTGGGGAATCACTCCGCCAAACTTCTCCGTCAAAATTGAGTCGATTACATTCTACCGCAATGGAGTCTTCCTCGGACCATTCGATCCCGTCCAATCATTGTGCCAATAGCGAGAGTCGATCCAGTAGAGAGGAAAAAATGGAATAAATAACGCAGGGCGAAGCTTTCCCGCGTCATCGGCAAAACCGCGTGGTATCCATGCCCAATCCTTAATGCCATTCAGTCCGTAAGTCGCCGGCATGTACGCGCCGCCTAACGACAATGCCAAGTAGCCACCGGAGTAAGCAGCAATCAAAAGCAAACTCAAGATCGTATATCTAAACCTCGTGCGAACGATGTGAACCAGCGGCATCATGCAAACGACTAACCTGCTACTCCCAAACTCACTGAGGCACAAGTTTGTAAACTTTTCCGCGGCTGCCGGTGACCATGTTGGCACCGTTCGTTAACACGTAAAGCTCGCCGTCTTCATCCTCGCCGAACGCCCAGACAAAGGCACCAATTCCACCATCTGGATGACCGGCAACCGGAAGACGTTCAACCGTCCATCGTCCATTTCTATTTTCGTGATCTGGACCAGAGGCGATCAACAGCGTCCCTGCTGCAAATCCCATGCTCTTCGACCAATCGCCGAAGATATAGTGGCCGGTCAGCTGGGAAAGAGCTTTGCCGCGATAGACGTAGCCGCCCGTGATCGTAACGCCGTATGCGTTCGGATCTTTGGCGTTGCCTCGAAGTGTTTTGTAAACGAGCACAGGGTCAATCAACGGTTCGCCGTTCGCGCCGGTCTTCGCGGAATTTTCCGGCTTGGTTCTGGTGTTGTTTGGATCGAACCCGTCGAAACCTTCACGCAAACGCCAGCCGTAGTTACCGCCGTTTTCGATCAGGTTGACTTCCTCCCAACGATCCTGTCCGACTTCCGCGAGAATCAGATCATGTTTGCCACCGCGATCAAACGAAAGCCCCCACGGATTGCGAATACCGTAAGCGTATATCTCCGGCAAGCCCTTCTTCCCGTCAGCGAACGGATTGTCCGACGGAATTGCGTAGGGCTTCCCCTTGTCGACGTCGATGCGCAGAACTTTGCCGAGCAATGTTTGCAAATTCTGGCCATTGCCTTCAGGAGCGTGGCCGCGTCGTCCAACATCATTCGGAGCACCGCCATCGCCGACGGTCATGTAGAGATAACCATCCGGACCGAATGCCAACCGTCCGCTGTTGTGATTCAAGTCCGGTTCATCGATCTGGAGGACGACGCGTTCTGAATCAGGAAGAGCTGATCCAGCGTCGTCCTCGCTCACACGGAATTCGCTCAAGTACATGGTGTGGTCCCAATCCGCGGGAGCGCCGGATCGTTTGGGTGCGCTGTAAACCACATAGAATTGTTGGTTCTCTTTGAACTGGGGATGCAGCGCGACGTCCAGCACGCCACGTTCTTCCATGCCCAAACCGAGTTTCGTGATCTTGGAACGTAGATCGAGGAAGGGTTGGTCCTGTTTGGTTCCGTCTTTTTCGAGCAGGTAGAACGCACCTGCCTGATCAGCAACCAGCAACCTCCCGGAGCCGTCACCAAGAGATTTCAACGCGATCGGAGCGCCAAATCCTTCGGCGACGAGTTTCAGAGCAACCGACGGTGGAGATTTGGCAACCACCACTTTCAGATCTCGGATCGGTGAGGGATCAGCCGCTCTGGTGTTGTCGACGGCAGCCAGAAAAAGCATAGCCGAAACGGAAGTGAGCAATTTGAGATTCATTGGATTTCCCAGCATTGAAATCCGTACCGGTCACGGCGGCAAGCAGTAATCATTGAAACAACATCGGGGCAAACTCGTTCAGATACTCGCGCCAGTTGATCCACGTGTGTCCGCCTTCACCCTCTTTGTACACCACATTGAAATCGTGTTTCTTGAACATGTCGACCGTGGCCCGTGAGGTTTCCACCAGGAAGTCATCCTTGCCGGTGGCAAACCAGAATAGTTTGAGTCCCTTCTTCAAATCGGCGTTGTCGAGGATCGCCAGTTGTCGCTCCTCGTACGTCGGGCCCTCCGGGGCGGGCCGGTTCGGATTTGGAATGATGCCGAACACCCCCGAGCTGTAGACTCCGAGGTAAGCGAACTTTTCCAGGTTTGGGATTCCAACATTCAACGTTTGCGCGCCACCCATCGAAACTCCGGCGATGGCCCGGCTTCCACGGTCTTGACCTCCCATGGGCTGCCAATACCTAAAAGTAACGCGTAATGTTTCTGCCGTTCAGTGTCCATGCTCATGGCCCGGGGGCCAACGCAAACCGTGGCCCGGCGTCGCGCAGCGCAGCGGAGCAAAGTCCGGCGCAAAGCGGTTTGGTTCCACGCCAACAGAAAATCCCCAGCATGAAATCAGATCGCCCGCACAGCCTTCA
>JBDNGP010000109.1:0-8430 GCA_041689265.1 Verrucomicrobiota bacterium | reverse complement strand
TTGAAGGGTTGGCCTGGTTTCTACTTGGGTTTTCTTACTCTGGACATTTGAGTAAAGATGGAGCTTGTGTGATCGCCCTTAAATTTCGCGGCCTGCTGCGGGGAAACACGCCGGCGCAGTTGCCCCACAACATGACGCTGCCAACCATTCCTTCGGGCTGCGTAATTTCTTAAACCGGACTAAGTAACACCGACGTGGGAATCCGGCAGATTTGGCCCACCCGTTTCCGACATTCATTTTGAGCACTGTTCTACGACCTCGTTTTCTCGGCGACGAGATGACGGAAATTCGAACCCAGTTTGTGGCTGCAATACAGGCAGAGGATCGCGTCGATCAACAGACTAAAAACGATCCACGCGACGCTGGGCGTGAACGGATGGCGCGGTATCAACCAGTCAAGTTCCAGAACTGCCACTGCGGCGAAGAAGATCAGGCCCACGACCCACGGCAACACGAGCGCGACCACGATGGTCCGGATCAGTCCCTTGGTGGCGGACGGCGAGAGAAGACCAAGAAGCACCCCAGCCCATAGCAGTGTGAACGCGTCGAACACCAGCACGCCCATCCACGCGACCAACCAGAGACTGTCGTTTCCCAGTTCGCAGCCGAACCAGATCGACAGATCCATCACCAGCAGAAACATCAGCGGCCAGCGAAAGACCGACTGCAGGCCGACGATCCAGCCGTGAACGATCTGGTGTTCGCTGAGCGGCGCGGCGAGCAGCGGTTCAAGCAACCCCTCCGATTGATCGCGCGACAGACACCGGCTGGTTTCCCACGCGAGCCAAAGTTTGAACAGTCCGTGCAGGCAGAAGACAAAAACCAAAAACACGTCGGGCATCCGCATCAACTGATCGCCCCGGAAATAAGCGAGGGCTCCGGTAGTGCCGAACAGCGTGAGGAAGACGAGCGTGGGGCCCCGACGCGGCGTTCGTTGGCGTGCCACCCACGCGACCGGGTTGATCTCATACCATCGCAGCCTTTCCCTCGTGTTGATCCGGCGTGACCCGAACTGCCAGCGACCGGTTGATTGCCGGGCGCCCACGACCGGTTCCTTCAATGATCGCGGCAGCACAAGAATGGTCGCCGTCAATAATCCGGCGATGGCCAGCCAGGACACGAAGAGTCGCCGGACGAAACCTGCGGATGACACGTTCCACGGAGCGTCGAGCGCAGAGTGATACCAGTGCAGGGGATCGGGAAACCACGAAGCCAGCGGCATGATCACACCCTTCATTTCCCAGACCCACGGCAGCACCGTCCATATCGCGATGAGCAACGACGCCAGCGCGAGCGACTTGCGACCGCTCCACGAGATTGCCGAAACAAATCCCGACAACGTCAGCGAAAGAGTCAGGATGCTGAACAGCAGCAACGCCAGTCGCCACAGTTCACCAGCCACGACGCCGCCCAGAAAGAAGCCGAACGCCGGCAACGGCAGAAAGGCGAGCAGCGAGTAGAGTCCCGCCAATGAGGCGGAGACCAGCCGCCCGATGACAATGTTTGATGCGGGCAGTGAAGTGAGGAACAGCAACGGAAGTGTTCCCGCGCGTTTCTCGCCGCTGAAAATATCAGCTGTGAGAACCGGACCGGCGAGGAGGCAGAACGCCAGTCCCAGAAAGGCGAGAACGTTGAACAAATTCTCCCCCAGTTCAACCGGAGTCAGTCCGCCGATCTGCCCGACCTGCATCATCCCCAGCAGCGCGAGCGCACCGGTAGCCGTCAGCGCGACACGCCCGAGATAAGTCCGGCGATTGCGGCTGCGGGTAACCAGTTCGTAGTCGAGAATGGGAAACCCCGTCATGCGCTAGAAATCCCCGATCAACCCGGCCATCACCGCGAGCAACACAACAAGCGATATCAGCGCCCCGAGAAAACTCGCGCACAGTCCGTAGTAAAGATAAGGCCGCGCGGGATTCCATTCCTTCCCGGCAATCGACCAGAGCGTGAAGAAACGCCAGAGCGCGATCGGCGCACAGATCAACCCGAGCGGCGGAAGCAGGCTCGCCAGCCCGAGCCCAAACACCGTCAGGCTGCCTTCCAGCACAAATATTTTCTGCTCGGGTGTCCTCATGGTTTCACCGGCGGCATGTTGGTTGAAGAACCCGGCACCGGTACACCATTCGTGGTGATCAGCGGATTCTCCCGCCAATGTTGCAACTGCTGTTGTTCGACGAAGCGAAGTTCCCTGTGCAGGTTGCGAAAGGTGAGCGCCGTGGTGGCCATGAATGCGGACGCCGCCATCAACAGGATGATGATCGCGACCGTGGCGAATCCGGACTCGTGCCGGGATGACCTTGCAACAGCTTTCATCTGGCATCCTCCGCAGGCGCGACTCCGATAAACGAGAACAGAGGCCGGAGTCGGGCGTTCTTTTTCTTGGTCTCCATTTCCAGATCAAAATGCCATGCGGTCGCGAACGTGCGTTTCTCCGAATTCCACCGGGCCGTTTCAACTCTATCAAGAAGCCTCGTCCACCTGGTGTCACCCGCTTCGGAACGCCAGATCGCGCCATTCTCGAACACGTAGATAACATGTCCGCCTTCCACCGGAATGACGAGATCCGCCCGGCCCGGCTCAGAGGCGGACGGCGTATCGGTGGCCCGCCGGAGATCCGCCCGCCAACGTTCGCCGACACTGAGCGCGCCCGTGATGTCATCGGCATTGCGCGAAAAATTCCTGGCCGTTTCCATGCAACGCAGGAACAACATCGATCCCACGCCCACCAGCACCGCCGCGATTGCGATGTAGATGAGACACTCCGCCAACATGATGCCGCGAAGAGGTTGATGTGATGATCGAACAAGTTTCATTTCGTCGCCGCGTTGATCGCGAACTCGCGCACGATGCGCCGGCCATTTCCCGTGCCCTCCGGAATCCACTCGAGGCGGACCATGTCAGGCGTTCGCGTCACCTGCATTTTTCCGGCGGGCAATGATTCGAACGCTGGGGCTTTGATTTTGAAATCGTGCTTACCGTCGCTCAATGCCCGCCATTCCCCGGCTGCGAGCACTTCAAGTTCACCATCGACAAGACTCATTGCGACGGCGTCATAATATTAGGAACGAGCCAGCCGGATTTCGCGCGTCGAGGCGTAGGCCAGCGAGAAAAAGCCGACCAGAAAAATTGCCATGGCGACCACCAGATCCACACTCAAAAATCCGCGCGCCTGACGATGTGTCCGGTACTCTTGAACTACCATAACAGCGCCTCCTCGATGATACCGATCATGAACTGGAAGACGCCCACAACGATCAGCCCGACGATCAAGCCGTTCATGAGAATCAGGATGGTGGTCGACAAATTGGCAAAGCCGGTTTCGTTCTGAACCGCCCGGGCATTCAGTGTTTCGTGCCAGCCTTCGAGCGCGACCTCGAAAGGCAGGCCGGACTGCGCGGCGATGTTCCAGCGCCACTTGAATTCTTCAGCCGGATCAATCCGGCCCAATGCATCCGGCAGAGTCGCTCCGGCGGCAAGGTCGGTCGCGATCTCCCCGGCGACCTCCGCGAACTGATCGTTGCCACTGGCCGTACCGGCAAATCTCACCGCGTCGCTTTCCGGCACACCCGCGTCCAGCATCCGGGCGAGTGCGAGCGAAAAATCGCGGCGGGCACGGCTTCGCACCCACGGCTGAAACGCGGACATGCGGTCAACGAAGGCGGCGGGCAGCCATCGTTGAAACCACAACCTCAGTCGCGGGCCAATGGAATACACGAGCACGGCCAACGCGACAAACGCGACCGGAAGCGCGGCCAGCATCGCGATCTGATTGAAATGAGTCATCGCCCAGCCGAGGTTTTTCCCGCCCGTCATCTCCTCCGCGATCGCATGAAACCTTGGCAGCACATACACGCCGATCATCCAGACCGCGACGATCCACGCGGGAAAGAGAATCATGATCGTGAGTCCGAGATAGTTCCGGGCCTTCGCGACCTGTTCGGCGGCGGACTGCAGCTGGTACCGGCAGGCGGGCAGCAGTTGCCTCAGGTTGCCGAGCCGATAGCCGGCCTGGATGATCCCCCTGACTCCGGCCGGCAGAAAACGCGGCACGCGGTCGAGGGCTTCATCCAGCTTGAGCCCCTTCTCCAGATACGCCGCGAGAATGAAAAACCGGACGCTCAGCGACGGATCCTGACATTTGCTCAAACGAAGAATCGCCGGCTCGGGGGCGTTGCCGATTTTCAATTCACCTTCCAGTAGATCGACAAACAGACGCGCGCGTTCCTGCCGGTGAAACGGGAGGCTGAGCAGCTGAAAAATAATCCCCCCGATCAGCACAAAGATCCCCAGCCCGATCAACGAGACCAGCAGCGAGATGATGAATTGTGTCGGGTCGTTGTTCATCGGTCTAGTAGAAACCCAGCATGTCTAGGAAATTGACGAGCAGTCCGGAATAGAGCGCGTAGGATTGATACAGAATCAGAATGCCTAGAAAGATTACGCAGACCGGCAAGGCAGCGGAGAGCAGCAGATCCATCTTGTTGCGCGCGCGGTTGTAGTAAATGCCCGCTGCCCGTTGCAGACCGTTGCTCCAGTCTTCCGGATCGGAACCAGCCAGCCAGTAGAACAATGGCGGCATCGGCCCGGCGCTTTCCGACATGGCGATGAAATCCCCTGCCCCGCCCTTCAGGTTTTCTTCCCACGATTGAAGCAACGCGTGGACGGGACCGCCTTTCTCAAGCTGCCTGAGAACCGGCAGCGTTTCATTCAGCGAACAACCGCTCTTCAACATCATGCCGAACAGATGGGCCAGCCGCGCGATCGAGGCGTCCTTCAACCCCGGAAGTTTCCACATCATCAACCGACGCAGACCGGGCACAAACACGATGACCAGATACGCGGCCGCTAACGCAGTAATGATGACGCTGGGCAGTAGCATGCCCATCATCAGTCCGGGCTGCGGAACGTTGATGTCGTCCCGAAACAGTGAAGAGAAATTTTCACCCAGAAAGAAATACAAATACCACACCAGCGCCGAGAGCAGCCAGCACCCAACGATGACGATGCCAGGATAAAACAGGACGCCCCTGATCCGGGCCGAGAGCAGCGCGGCCTGCTGATAGTAGTCCGCCAGCAGCAGCAGCACCTGCGGGAGCGCTTCAGATTTGCGCCCGGCAATCAACATACGCCGGTAGAATTCGGGCAGTTTGGCATCCTCCAACGCGCGAGCCAACGGCATTCCTGCGGCGAGCTGCTTCTCCAGTTCTTCAACCTCCGTGCGGAACGTCCCGGCATCCATGCCGGCGGCCAGTTGACGCAGGCTGCCTTCGAGCGGCAGCCCGGCCTTCAACATGCCCGCAAGCTGTTGATTAAAGAATGCAAGTTCGTCGAGCTTCATTGGATCAATCTTTGGTTATCCATCCTGTTTCGCTTTTGCTCCAGTTCACCGGCCGATCGCGCGTTCCACTTCATCGCGACTCGTCACACCGCGTTCGACCAGTTCCGCCGCGGCTTCACTGAGCGTCACCGTCGGTTTGATCGCGCTGCTGCCTTCGCGTTGGAGCCGGGCACGTGATTCGTCATCAACCGCAAACCATTCGGCGATCGGGACGCGTCCACTGAATCCCGTTTTAAAACAATCGTCACATCCGGCGCCTTTACATTTCTCACAAAAAATTCTCACCAGCCGCTGGTTCAAAATCAGACGGAGCGTCGTGGTCGCGGCGTAGCTGTCGTCGCTCAACAAGTTGAGCCGATCAAACACCCCGCGACACGATCCGGTGTGGAGCGTCGAAATGACCTGATGCCCGGTGAGTGCGCCCTGCACCGCGACCCGACACGTCTCCGCATCCCGGATCTCGCCGATGACCAGCGTCTGCGGATCCTGACGCAGGAGATGCCGCGCGGCCACTGCGAAAGTGAGTCCGCGCGCTTCGTTTATCTCGGTTTGCATCACGCCTGATAGAACCTGCTCCACGGGATCTTCGACGGTGATGATGTGCCGACCGGCCGGCTCGGTGAGATGACGAAGGCTGCCGTAGATGGTGGTGGTTTTCCCGCTGCCGGCAGGTCCGGTCAAAAGAATCAAACCGGAGTTTGCATTCAGAGCACTTTTCAATTCAATCAAAGCGCCGTCAGGAAGCCGCAATTCGTCGAGCGGTCGCGAGATGGAACGATTGAACAACCGAAGGACGATCTTCTCGCCGTGAATTGTCGGGTAGGTGGAAACGCGGACATCGTGCTGGGAATTCAAATCAACACGGCCGATCCGCCCGTCCTGTGGCAGACTTTCCTGATATGTTTTCAGGCGCGCGAGATACTTGATCCGACCACAGAGGCGCTCCCCGTTTTCCTTTGAGAAGGTCGCCAACGGCATCAACCGACCATCAAGCCGAAGCTCCACCCGGACGCCGCCGACATCGTGCGCCACGTGAATGTCGCTGGCTCCGGCGCTGTCCGCCCGTTGAACGAGTTTTTCCAGGTCGCCCGCCGCACCGTTCCCAGATTCCATGTGCGAGAGCGTGACCCGCTCCAATGAGCGAGTCAACGGCACTTCCACGCTCGGGGAGTGGGAAATAGCATTCATGCGTTGCGGGTTTCAGGTTGGACCCACACCCAACCGATGCCTCACACAAAAAGTTTTGCCCCCGCCCGGCGAAATCAGAAACACGGTGTCCCGGATTTTGTAACGCCAACTTTCCCGCCGTCTGCCAGCGCATCCGTTCTCGGTGCATTCCGTGTGCGAGTGGATAAAAAAACCGCCTCTCCGAGTGTCGGAAGCGGACGAAAAAAAACCGTAATTCTCGGGCGAGATTGCAATAATCGCCCGGAATTCCCTACTCGACACACGCTGGCCCGATTGTAGTCTCCGCGCGTCCTATGTCGAAACCGATTAACAATTTGCGCGTTCGTGAGCTGGTCCGGCTGCAAGCGCCGAATGTCATCAAGGCCGATTTGCCAATGACGGAAACCAGCAGTGAAACCGTCATCTCCGGCCGCGAGGCGATCGATAAAATCCTGACCCGCGAAGATCCACGGATGCTCGTGGTCGTGGGTCCATGCTCGATCCACGACGTCGACGCGGCTCTCGAATACGCCGACAAACTGAACAAGGTCCGCGCGGAAGTGAATGACCAGTTGTTCATGGTCATGCGGGTCTATTTTGAAAAACCGCGCACGACTGTCGGCTGGAAAGGCTTGATCAACGACCCGCATCTGGACGGCAGCTACGATATCGATTACGGACTGCGGTCCGCGCGAAAACTGTTGTTGCAGATCACCGACATGGGGCTGCCCACAGCCACCGAATTTCTGGACCCGATCGTTCCGCAGTACATCGCTGATCTCGTGAGCTGGGCCGCCATCGGCGCCCGGACCACCGAAAGCCAGACGCACCGGGAAATGGCCAGCGGCCTCTCGATGCCGGTCGGATTCAAGAACGCCACCGACGGCAGCCTGCAGGTCGCGCTCGACGCGATGAGCTCCGCCCGGACCCCTCACAGTTTTCTAGGAATCGACCAGGATGGCGCCACGTCTGTAGTTCGCACCATCGGGAACATGTCAGGTCACGTTGTGCTTCGCGGTGGTCGTAAGATGACGAACTACGACGCGTCTTCGGTCCAAATCGCGCTGACTGAATTGAAGAAAGCCAGCCTGCCCGATGTGGTCATGGTCGA
The DNA here is from genome assembly GCA_041689265.1 of Verrucomicrobiota bacterium. Classification (GTDB taxonomy): domain Bacteria; phylum Verrucomicrobiota; class Verrucomicrobiia; order Limisphaerales; family RI-55; genus JBDNGP01. The sequence continues at coordinate 814 of JBDNGP010000109.1, read as the reverse complement.
TTGCAGTCACGCGAATTCAGAGAAGCAGCACCGGCGGCAGGAAGAGGTCTGGAACGACGTCATCGCCCAGCGCGTTGCCGGCAATGTCGGAATCGCCGGACTGATGGTGGAAAGCTATCTCGAAGAAGGGAACCAGAAATTCCCGCAACCGCTTGATCAGCTCAAGCACGGTGTTTCCATCACGGATGCCTGCATCAACTGGGAGACCACTGAACGGCTTTTGCGCAGCGGTCACGGCCAGTTGAAAAGCGTAAGGGCGAGTAAATCAGCGGTCTCAGCGTAAAACGGCCCTCAACCCACTCCCAGCAATTCCACGTCGAAGACCAGTGTGGCCTTCGGCGGGATGGCACCAGGGTAACCCTGTTCGCCATACGCCATGTGGTGAGGGATCGTCAGCTTAACCTTGTCGCCAACCTTCATCGTGGCCACGCCTTCGTCCCAGCCTTGAATCACCTGTCCGGCACCCAGCACAAACACAAACGGGTCACCGCGATCGACGGAGCTGTCGAACTTGCTGCCGTCGGTCAACCAGCCGGTGTAATGAACCGTCACCTTCTCTCCCTTGCGCGCAGCTTCGCCGGTTCCTTCAGTGAGTTTTTCGATCTTCAATTCGGTGTCAGACATACGGGGATCACGAAGGATCGCGTTCCAAACGTCAACCCAGGAATAATTCAATCTGGGTATGCACTTTACGCCCCCGACCACTACAGGTAGTGTTTGGGCATGGCAGAATATCCCCGAACGGTGGTTCAAATGCGTGATTGGTTCCCGACCGAGGACGCCTGCCGCGTTTACCTGGTAAGTCTGAGGTGGC
>JBDNGP010000108.1:0-9515 GCA_041689265.1 Verrucomicrobiota bacterium | reverse complement strand
CTCCGAACCCGCTCCAAGAGCAACTCAACCACGAATCAAAACACCCAAAACCAAAAAGGCTACGGTGTCCAGGTTGTGAGGCAATGGAAGCCCAATCCATGAAACCCTTCGGTGTCCTTCAGTTATGAGGCAACAGGCGGTTCAATTCTGGGGATTGTAGCCGGATTGGCCTGTGTCCGCGCAATCGTGCTACTTCTCCATTGCAATGAACGCCTTCGCCGGTTCCTGTTAACCATCCCACGCGCTGAACGCTTCGCTCAAGGGCGTGGTGTGGACGTGCCTGCGATGCTTCACATCGCCTTCATTGGTGACACCGGCGGGATGCCACTCGGGGCTGAGAGCCGTTCGTGTCTGTTGCAGCAGCTCGCGGCTGTTTGCGTTGCGTCCGTTTTCCCATGCGATGTAGGCACGCAGATAAATCGCGCGAGCCGCACGTTGATTGCTGGCGATGACGTCGGCGAAACGCTCATCCGCGAGTGCCAGTTCGCCGCGAAGCAACGCGACTTCACCAAGGACCTGGAGGACACCGGTTTCCTCGGGGTTGATCGCGCGGGCTTTGAGCAGAAGTTTCTCTGCTGCGCTCAGGTCAACAGCTGATTGGGCTGTGAGGGCGCGGAGGGTTCTCCTTCGCACAGCAGCCAAACGGCGCGAGGGGTGATGCCGCCAAATTCCTGCGTTTCGCCGCCATGCCATTTCACTTCCACCCGATCAATGACCGCCACCGAACCGAGGCCGAAGTGAAGTGTTGAAGAACTTTGCGAGAGATAGAAAACGCTGTTGAGCGATCGACGGAACTGTCTGCCGCCTGCGTGAACGGTGACGACTGCGTGTTCGCCTCGACTGGTCAGCTGATCGCTTGCATCGCGATTGCTCAGGCGTAGTTGCACCCAGTTTCCGCCGGTCATCTCGTTGCGAAACAAGCGAACCCCGCCGTCGAGATCGACGATCGCGAAATCCAAATCGCCATCGCCGTCGATTTCCGAAGTGGCGAGTCCACGACTGACGTGTTTCACGCTCAAGCTTTCGCTGGCCTTGGCGAGATTGTGAAAGGTCTGACCGGCGTTGTTCCACAGAAGAAATGCTTCCTGAGCCTGAAGCTGCCGCGGGGCGGGACCTGCCGCTTCGAGCGTCCTGCCGTTGGCAACAAGCAAGTCGAGCCAACCATCCTAGTCCAGATCGGCGAATTCGGTACCCCAGCCGACGAGCGGTAGCGAAATCTGTCCCAGCCCGCGCATGTCTGCGACGTCCACGAAACGGGCCTTGGGTTTGTCAGTTCCTTGTTTGGTAGCAGCCGAGGTAACGAGGCTCTGATCATTGGATTGAACCTCCTCACGTCGGTTGCTACCCGTGTTGGGTTGGGCGTTCGGGTTCTTGAAGAAGGCGGCGTAGGTGTTGTCGTAGAGCGCGTTTTCCTGCGCGACCCAGTGGGTGACGAACAAGTCGTTGTCGTTATTCCAGTCGCCGACCGCCAGACCCGTGGCGCTGCGGTAATCAGCGACCCACGCGGCGTGGGAGATGTCGCGGAACGTGCCGCGTTCGTTGTGAAAGAACGCATTATTGGAAACGTCGTTGGGACGTAGAGATCGAGCCAACCGTCCTTGTCAAAGTCACACCAGACCGCGCCAAGACTCCGACCGGTTGGATTCGTGACCCCCAGTTCCTCGGACACTTCGGAAAAGTTACCGCCACCGTCGTTGAGAAAGAGAACGTTCTTCGCCGGCTCGAACGAAGCGGGGTTCAACGTGAATGGGACGGAGGGGTCGAACTGATCGGAATTCTTCTGACGATCCGCGTCGGTGACGTGGTAGTCGAGATATCCGCAGACATAAAGATCTCGGTCGTTGTCGAAATCGCCGAACGCCACGCCGCCGCCCATGTCCTCAGGCAACTGCGAAGTGCGTTGGCCAAGAAACGTCTTGAATCCCGCGAGCCCGGCAGTAGCGGTGATGTCGGTGAATTTGGATTCGGGTGCGCCGGGAGGAAGGTTCAGTTTTAACGAACTTGTGATTGCCTGATCTTCCTCGTCGGGATCGTACTGTTGCGGGCGGTTGCCGTAGAAGATCGCCATCCCGATCACCGGACGCAGCTACCGGGTCAAAGACTCCCTGCCGCCGCCCGCTCAGGATCAGAAAACGAAGGAACTCAACAGGCCATCGACCGCAGAACCGGCGAGCTGAGGCTCGGGAGACGCCGGTCCCGCTGCTTTTAACTCGCATCAAACCGAACTTGAACAACACCGAAAAACTGATATGAAAACCCCCACCTCAGAGTGGCTGGTTTTAATCCGCCCGATGACAGTCTCCGGTGCGTCGAACTTACAGCCGGTGTCAGGAATGACCGGTTGCGCACTTCAATCCGTGTCCGACTCCGGGGAGCGCAACGGAGTAATGTTGGGCGTTGCACTGTTTGCTATGTTTGCCTTTCTCAAGAATTCAAAGCCGACCTAGACTGCCAGCTTAACCAACTTGCGAAATGAAATCGTGAACAACAAAACAATCATTCTAGTGCCGGTTGCGTCCCATATAGAACCGGGATGCGACGAGAGTCTTCGAAAACTGGAAACCCAAGGCTATTGCGTAAATCGTGTATTCGGAAACCCTGATATCGCAAGGGTGCGAAGCATTATGGCTGCGGAGGCTATCGCCGATGGTTTTGAGAATCTCTTTTGGATAGATTCGGATATACTCTTCAACCCGGATGATGTCCCTCGGCTGATCAAGCATGGGCTTCCAGTTGTTGGCGCTATCTATTCGAAGAAGGCAGATCCAGCCTTCGCGTGCAAATGCCTTCCCGGCGAACACTCCGTCACTTTTGGTGAATCTGGCGGACTATTCGAGGTCCAGTATCTTGCGACGGGATTCTTGCTTACCCGGCGTTGCGTGTACGAAGCAATGCGAACGCTGCTTCCGCGGTGTTTTCATGACCGTAAAACAGTTGAGCTCTATCCATACTTCGCCCACGAATACGCAGAATCCAGCTGTGGCAAGTTGTTTCTCACGGAGGATTACTCGTTCTGTGAGCGGGCACGCCGGTGCCAGTTCAAAGTAATGGCAGACACCTCTGTTAGGTTGGGGCATTTGGGCCTCTACGCCTATTCGTGGGAGGATGTCCACTCTCCCCGGCAACGGCTCTCAAGAGTCGATTTTAAAATATGTCAGGAGTAGTCGATTCGCATCGATGGGAGGTATGCTGGTCATTTTAGCATACGACTACTTTACCTGCTTGACCTTCGTCCACTTCTTCGTTTTCGCGGAGCTGAGCACCGAGTCCACCACGTAGTCCGTCGCGAGGCCGTCCTTGAAGTTTGGCTCGACGGGTTTGCCTTTTTCCAACGCCTGCAGGAACTCGGCGATGGCGTGGACAAAGCTGTGCTCGTAACCGAGCTGCAAGCCCGGAACCCACCAGTTGCCGCAGTACGGATGGTCGCCATCTGACACGTGAACGGATTTCCAACCGCGCTCGGTGCCTTCGTCCTTGTGATCGTAGATCTCAAGGCGATGCAGATCGTGCAGATCCCATTTCAACGACATGTGTTCGCCGTTGATCTCGAAGGTGTAGAGCGCCTTGTGGCCACGGGCATAACGGGTCGATTCGAACAGGCCGAGCGATCCGTTATTGAAATGACACATGAACGCGCACGCGTCGTCGATGGTGACTTTCTGCTTCTTGCCGGTGTCCTGGTGGACGCGTTCCTTGATGAACGTCTCGGTCATCGCATTGACATCCTTGATGCCGCCGTTCAACCACAGCGCCGTGTCGATGCAGTGGGCGAGCAGATCACCGGTCACACCGGAACCGGCGGCCTTGGCGTCGAGTCGCCAGAGCGCGGCGCCGCCCTGCGGGAGGTCGGCGTTGATCGTCCAGTCCTGGAGAAAGTTTGCGCGGTAATGAAAGATGCGACCGAGTTTGCCGGAATCAATAATCTGCTTCGCCAGCGTCACGGCGGGACAACGACGATAGTTGTACCAGACCATGTTCGGCACCTTTGCTTTTTGCACGGCGGCCACCATTTTCTCCGCTTCGGCGCCGTTCAGCCCGAGTGGCTTTTCGCAGATGATCATCTTGCCGGCTTTGGCAGCGGCGATGGCCATTTCGGCGTGCAGATTGTTCGGCACCGCGATGTCGACAATATCGATGTCGTCGCGAGCGATGAGTTTTTTCCAGTCGGTTTCGATGGAAGCGTAGCCCCATTTGTCGGCGAACTTCCTGACCTCTTTCTCGTTCCGGGCGCAGACCGCCTGCCGGACGAGTTCATATTTGGAGTCGAAGAAATGCCCGACCTGGGAGTAGGCGTTTGAGTGGGCCCGGCCCATGAAGCCGTAACCGATGAGACCAATGCGTAGTTGTTTTTTTGCCATATTATTTTTGCCACGAAAAGGCGCAGAAGGAACAAAAAATTTAAGAACCGGTTCCTTTCAGGTTTCCTTCAAGGGCATCTTTGAGGATGAATTTCTTAATCTGATATTTGGGTGCACCAAAATTTACCAACAGCCCGTGCGCGACATGCGATGCACGGAGATAACCGAGGAGCTGGGCGACGTGCTCGTCCAGTGTATAGCGGACCGCTTTGATTTCCACAATCAGGCGACTCTCCACGAACAGGTCGGCGTAAAAATCGCCAAGCAGCGATCCGTCCTCGTCGAAAACGGGTAACGGATGCTGCTGAACGACGTTGATATTTTGTTTTCGCAAACGATTGAACAGCGCAGTTTCATAGACTTTTTCCGCATGCCCATTTCGCAAATACTTGTGAATCGCAAAACCCGTTTCTCTCACGATGTCGCACAACTCAAAGATTTCCGTATTCCTCATCTTTGTGTTCTTTGTGCCTTTTTGCGGCAATAAATCACTCCCATCCACGGGCATCGCGGACTTCGATCATCTTGCCGAGGATGGTGTTCCAGGTGGCGGGTGTTTCCAGGGTGGCGTTCGGAAACATGCAACCGTCCCAGCAGATGTGTTTGATGCCGCGGGCCGGTGCGTCCTTCAGCCAGTAACCGGCACACTTCACGATGTCGAGTTTGCCGTTGGGATCGTCGGCGGTGCAGTGTTTGCCGGTCTTGTCATGAGCGCCGGCTCCGTGTACTTCGCCATCGTTTTGGGCGACGTGGAAATCAATGGTCCACGGCCGGAGCTTGTCAGTCATCTGTTCGTAAGCGGCCCAGAATTCGGCGTCGCTGTAACCTTCCTTTAACAGCGCGTGTTCCGGCGCGTTGGAGCCCATGAGATAAAGATACGTGTGCGCGAGGTCCGCCTGGAAACCGAATGCGTCCGGCATCCCAACGCCTTCCAAAATATCCAGCATGTCCTTCCACGAATGCATGCCCGCCCAGCAGATTTCGCCCTCGGCGGCGAGACGTTCACCGTGGTCGGCGGCGATCTTGGCGGCTTCTTTGAACGTGGCGACAATCTGGGCGGTGTTCGCTTTCGGGTCTTCGCGCCACTTGGCGATACCGAACTCGGCAGAGTCAATGCGGATGGCGCCGTATTTGCGAACGCCATGTTCGTTGAACACTTTTGCGATGCGACAACCCACCTTGACCGCCTCGAGGAACTTGGCGCGTTGCTCGGCGGTGCCCATGGCGGAATCTCCCACCGTCCCGGGCCAGACCGGGGCCACGAGTGAACCGACACTCAAACCTTTGCTCGCGATCAGGTCCGCAATCTTTCGCAGTTCATCATCACTCGCGGCGGGGTCCGTGTGCGGCAGGAAGAGAAAGTAATCGATGCCTTCAAATTTCTGTCCGTTGACCTCGGCGGCGGCGGTCAGGTCAAGCATGCGTTCCAGGCTGATCGGGGGTTCCTGGCCCTCGTCAGTGCCCTTGCCGACGAGTCCGGGCCACATGGCATTGTGAAGTTTCGGTGCGGAGTGTTTTGCGTCGCTCATAAATGGTGCGTTAAACAGTTTAAATTGCCTGAGAATGAGAGGCGAAAAAGTAACGAACAGGCCGCAGCTTGCAAAGCATTCTCTTTGGACTACTATTCAGAAAGTTTGGTAGGACGACGCTCCCGCGGAGCCGTGACCATCGCGCCGACGGTGCGGCAGTAAATTCCTGACAACTATCCCTGATCGACTCCATGAGCACACTGTTCTTCACCCTGGCCGCGATTTCAGCGATGGGAATGTTTTGCACGGCGCTCGTGGGGCAGTGTGAAATGATGGAAGGGTTCGAGCCGGAAGCGCCAAAATCAAATAAGGGAAAAACCATATGGATCTTGGTGGCGATCTTGGGGCACGTTCCCGGGATGAGTGAGCACTGTTCGGAAGTCTGGAAGGAATGTCCCTCGGTGAGGCAGAAATTCTACTGGGCGGCGGGGTGGTTGATCGCGCAAATGTTATTTGTCTGTCTCAGCATCCTCAGCGGGGTCTACGGATGGTGAGCGTCCCTCCGGAACTTTGAAGAGGGCTCGATGGGAGAGGCGTCTTCAAAGCTCCGAATGTTGAGGTCAAGGTCCCGGAATGCGCGAACGCAGCGTTCGTTCGGAGCCTGTTATTACGTTCGGAGGTTCGTTCGGAGAACTCACCCCACCCGATCGACGCCCCAACAGGTGGGGGGAGTTCTCCGAACGAGCCTTTGGCGAATCCTGATACGCTCCGAACAGATCGAAGGCTCTGTGACACCCTCAACATGCTCAGGGTCTGCAGCATACTATAGCGTCAGCCATCCTGGCTGACGTGGAGCCGGGCTTCCCAGCCCGGTGGGTTGGGTGCCCGAACATGTCCGGTGCGCGGCAGTGCTGGATCGTCTGGCCGGGCAGCGGTTTCTTTTCAGACAGCCTCTAAGGTTCCAAATCGTTCAGCCACTCCTCGTGCAATTTGGTGAGCCGTTGAACGAGTTCCGGATTCGCGTTTGCTTGGTTTTCGGTTTCCGAAACGGACTCGGCGAGATTGCTCAGAAAGATTTTCTCGTCGGGTTTGGTGTTCTGCCCGTTCACGACGAGTTTCCAGTCGCCATCGCGGACCGCCCATTGGGGATTGTTCTTACCGCCACCCGACTGCCAGTGAAAGGTTTGGTGCGGGCTGGCGGCGGAGTTGGACTGAATCACTTTGGCGATGCTGTGACCGTCCCGCCGCTGCTCACCATTCGTGGCGCCGGTCAACTCCGTGATTGTCGGAAACCAATCGCACTCGGTGACCAGTTGATCCCGCACTTCGCCTTGAGGTATGCTGCCGGGCCAGGAAATGATTGCTGGCACGCGGATCCCGCCCTCGAACAGACTGAACTTCTCACCGCGATACGGCCCGGAATTTCCTCCACCAAAATGCGCGCGTTCTTCCGTCGAATGGCCGTGGTCTGATTGAAAGATCACAATGGTGTCGTCACGAAGTCCTTGTTCATCCAAATGATTCAACACCCGGCCAACGCGCTCGTCCAATGAGGACACAAACGCGGCGTAGAGATTTCGCGGATACGGCAGGTCGGCGTAGTGCTTCAGCCATTTCTCGTCACCTTGATACGGGTAGTGCGGCAGATTGATCGCCCAGTAAATAAACCACGGCTTGTCCTTGTTCCGATCCACAAACGTATTCACTTCATCGACCATCAAATCGGGAAAATATTTCCCGGCGTAATACACCTCTTCACCATTGCGATGGAGATCGTGGCGGTTCGGTCCGTTCCAATAAAAAAAGTGCGAGTAGTTGTCGATGCACCCACCCATGTGCCCGAATGAATAGTCGAAGCCCTGGCCGTTCGGCATCGATTCCGGCGTGTAACCGAGGTGCCATTTTCCGATGTGCGCGGTCGCGTAGCCGGCGATCTTCATCCGTTCCGCAATGGTGACCTGTGACGTCGGCATGCCCGTGCCGCCTTTCTGTGACGAGACATTTCCGGGCACACCGGCGCGTTGCGGAAACCGCCCGGTCAACAGTGCCGCGCGCGATGGCGAACACACCGGTGCCGCCGCATAGAACTGGGTGAACCGAACGCCGACGGCGGCGAGCGCATCGAGATTGGGCGTGGCGAGATCGGTTGCGCCGTAGCAGTTCAAGTCGATCGAACCCAGGTCGTCGGCGAGAATGAAAAGGACGTTGGGTCGCCGGTCGGCGGCGGAAATTTGAGCTAGTGTCAGGGCGAGCAGAAGTCCCGCGAGTTGCCAGATTTTGAAAGCGATGGACATGGTGTGGCCGGAAGAATGGCAGGAACCGTCCGGCTTGGAAACAGCAGGATGCTGGCGGGTGCATTTGAAAGCGTGGGGCGACGGACCGCAGCGATCTTGGACTGCTCCGGCAGAATGCGGCGTCGTCACAGTGATGCGGCAGCGCGAATCCTCAATCATGCTGGCGTCGGAATAGACGAACCTATACTCTGGGGAACTGCTCTCTCGGGCGGGCGTTCCTGTCGGAAATTATTGGTTCGGACTATGGAATTGATAAGTCGACCGGGGATGGATTGGGCAATTTGATGGTTTCCAACCGGCCAGCCAAAGTTTCCGCATCGAGGCCATGCACGTTGGCGAAACGCCACGCATAAACCGCTTCATATGCCGCCTCCTTGGCCTCTGTATCTGCAATAAAGAACTGTGCAACTCTCGCCGCAGTTTTCTTCATATCTTCCACCGTCTCGGGCGGAAAGTTGGCCTGAACGGCATCGATTTCCTTTATTTTGAATTCAAATCGTCTCTGGGCATGGTCGTATCGATCTTGAAGCATCGTGCTCGCCGCAGCATACGACCATGCGTCCTTCAACAAGTCCGAATTCAGCGAATTCTTCGCTCCCACGAACTCCTCTACAACTGCGGCCACGTTGCCAAACCCTTGGATGTCACTACGTAAACGCTTTTGATAGTGTTCGCTTAGAATATCAAGTGACTTGTCCGGAGCGGCGTCGGTGCTCCTGTCAATCGGGTTATCCAAACCAGGCAAGTCGTGCGCCCCAATCGACTCACCGTTGGCGGCAGCCTCCGCCAACCTCGCGAGCAACTTCCCTGCGTCTAGATCGGTCAGGCGGGGATCAAGCAACTTCGCCAGCCGAACATCCTGTTCCAAGAGCACTTTTTGGAGGCCGTTCAATGTTCGCTCCACATTCCCACCGGAATCGGCAAATTGAACCTTTAGTGCTTCGATGTGGTTGAAACAGTCAATAGCATCCGCAATTACCTCGGATGCGGAAGCAATTCTCGAAAGTGTGGAGTTGGTGGAGTGCGGACCTTTGGAAGGCGATTCGTTTAAGGACTGTGGCGGCGAAATTTCAGGAACGGGTTCCGTCGCGTCCAATGACTGAGCATTCGATCTCGCAGTTGTTGGCACGGTTAGATTTGGTGCCGGACTAACTGCGAACTCCTCGTCCCGCCGGACTAAAAATGCCCCTAGAAAAATCATGAGCAAAACAAGCGGGACGAGAAGTGGCAGCCTTATCGTTTTCATGGACTTCACCTCAGATGCAATTCATCTACTAGTGTTCGTAGAATTCTCCAACCCAACAAAGCATGGGCCAACTGTACCTATGGTCGACGAGTGGCATTGCGACCTTCGTCAATCCGGTTTCATAAATGTTAAAAGTGTGTCTTACTAG
>JBDNGP010000107.1:0-7453 GCA_041689265.1 Verrucomicrobiota bacterium | reverse complement strand
CCGAACCCAGGGCCGTCAAACGGAGACCGAAGAACTTTCGATTGATGACAAAACCACGTCATCAAATGATCGTCGAACGCTCCCGAAACCAATCTCAAAAACCATCGAAACCCTGCCTTAACTAAGCGCCATTCGGGTCAGCGGTCGATAAACATGGGTCCACGGGTCAATGCGACAGACTGGTTTGTAGGCGCACCACGTGCACGGTAGATCGGCCCCCTTGCGATATGGATCCACCGCAATGTTGCCGTCCATGATCTGGTTTCCCATCACGCGCAAAATCTCCTCGGCGTCCTTGATCAATCGTTCGAGCGCGTTTTGAGAAACCGGTTCCTTGCTGCCGCCGTGCAGCTCGCCGTCCTTCTTCAGCCGATACGAAAACTGCCCGCTGCTTCCCGCCGTGTAGTCGCTGTCAAACAGTGAAAGAAAATCAAAACTGAACCGGCCGGTGTGCTCAAACGCCTTCTTGAGGTCGTAACTTTTCGGGGCGTCGCGATGAGTCACGCGCACGCCTGCATCTTTAAGCCGGACATAAAACATTCCGGTCGGCCGGACCGCGCGGCGGCCGAGCAGTTCGGAACCCTTCGCCACCGCGCATAACGCTGCGAGATATGCGGGAAGCTGCACCTGCAACCCCGCCTGCATTTTCAGCGGTTCGAACTTCTTGTGACCTGATTTGTAATCCAGAACGTTCAGGCAAAGGTCGCCGCCGTCCGGGTCCGTCGTCGCATCCACGCGGTCAACGCTCCCGCGAAACGCCAGCGAGCGTTCGTTGCCCAGATCGATTTCCCACCATGGCAGTCTGCCGTCCTGCCCGCCGATGCTGAGCTCGACCGCGATCGGATCGAACTGATACGTCTTCATCCAGTCGATCACCTGCGCGATGAAATCCTGGAGCAACGCGGTCATCGACGCCGTGAGAAAAACGTTCCGCTGACTCGCGGCCAACACGCCGTCGGCGACGATTTTCTGTTGTTCGGCGGCAATTCTTGCAATCCGTTCGCGCGCGGCGTCCGGCGTGATGGAACGCCACTTCATCGATTCGCTCTCCAGTTCCTCGTGAAACTGGCGCAGCACCTCGTGCATGAACGTGCCGGTCTTGCGCGCGTCCACTTCGAATCGTTGACGTTCCCTCGCGCGCAGACTTGCGTTCACGAAATATTGAAACGGACAGGCGGCAAATTGTTCGAGCCGGCTTGCCGACGTCTTCAGACGATTTCCGTGCAACAGCTGAACCGCTTCCGCCGACAACGACGATTGCCGCGTGCTCAATTCAAATTCAGCGAACCGGTTCAGCCAGCTTTTCACCGACGGCAATTCGTCGACCAGTCCGGCAATGGAGGAATTGATCGCTTCAGAATCCTGTTCGAGAAGTGGCGCGAGCAGTTCCTTGGTGTGAACGCAGCCGTTCACCTCCACAGGCCATTTGAAATCGACCGGTTCGGCGTTCGGAAACAGGCGAGTGACGTGATCTACCAGCGGCGAGCGATTGAGCACTTTCCCGGCAGCATCATGTTCCGACCAGCTGAGGACGACCCTCCAGCGAGCGCGCGTGAAGGCGATGTAGCCGAGGTACCGTTCGTGGCCGAGAAGCAGCCTCCGCTCGCCGCGAAGCTTGAGCGACGAGCCTTCGAGATGCGACCGGTCGCTCTCCGTCAGCAGGTTGGTGCCGGTAACCGGTTGCGGGAAAATGCCTTCGTTCAATCCAAGAACTATCGCAAGTTTCAGATCGGGATTTCTCGAACGATCAACGGCGCCGATCAACACCTGATCGATTGCGGGCGGAATCACGCCGACGGTCAGCACGTTCAGACCGGTCTCCAGAATCGGCAGCCACTCGCGCAGCGGCAACGCGAAATCGCCGAACGCCCGTTCCAGATTCTCCAGCCACCCATGCATCTCCTCCAGCACGGTCAGATGCGTCGAGCCGCCGGGGGATTCGCCGGATTCCGATTCCGTCACCCAGTCCTGCAATTTGGTTTCGACATCGCATTCTTCCCACAGCTTGCGAATGGCGCTGGCGAGGTCGTTGCCGGTTGGATCACCGGTCACCGCGTTACGAAACCGTTCAAACGGCGGAAGCACCTTTTGGCGATACCCGTCGCACTCACGGGCCAGCGCGGGATCGTCGTTCAGCATCAGCGGTTGAAACCATTTGCCGCCTTCCCAACCGTGCTCGAGCGCGACCGTTTCCAGCCGGTCGACCGCCCGTGAATCAAGGCACGTCAGCCCGCTCTTCAACGCGCTGAACCAGTCGGCCGGGCGCCAGTGAAACTGCACCGTGTGCAGTGCGCTGCGGGTGAGTTCGGCCAGCGGATGATGCGCAACCGGTTCGCGGCGATCCATGAAGAACGGAATGCCATAACGGGTGAACACGCGCCGCAAACTGGCCTGATGCGTTTCCAGCTGGCGCAGAAGAATCGCGCACTCGCGAAAGCGGTTGCCGGCCTGCACAAACTCCACGATCTCGCGTGCGGCCATGATGGCTTCCTGCTCGGGACCAGCGCAACGGATCAGCGAAAGGCCACGCGCTATTTCATCGCGGGAAGCGGTGGAAACCGTGTTCGTCGTCCACGCAGATTCCAGGTGACCCAAAACTCCGGACGCGGTTTGGAAATCAGATTGTTGATCGTCATCGCGCAAAGTGGTTTTCGTTTGGTCCGCGATGGAACCGAACAGATCCAACTGGCTAGACTTCGGTTTGCCGGAATGCCTGGACGAGGCTTTCTCCTCAACGGAATCTGCGACTGAACCAAATCGCGTCGGGTGCCCGGTGCGACCCAGAACATCAACCTCAACCTGGCAGTCCGTGACCGCGTTCAACCGCGCGTGACACCGCCGGAACGTCTGGCTGATCACCGACCAGGTGGAGAGCCACGGCAGATCTTCCTTGGGTTCGGATTCGAGACAAAATGCCAGCGTGGCTTCCTTGCAAAATGACATCAACGCCGCCAACAAATCCATTTCCTGTGGCGTCAGCTCCGCAGCGCCGTCGAGCCACAAACCGTCGATGGCCAGCTCGGTTTCCGCCGATCGCGCCGCCGAAGTCAGTTTGCCGATTGCCCGATCAAGGAGCGTTCCGGCATCCGGTAAATTTTGGTTCGCGAGCCATGCCTGATATTGTTCCAGCAGAAACGCCAGATCGTGGAGCTTGTCCGCCAGCGACTCCTGATCTCCGCGTTGTTCGGCAGCGGCGCGGAGTCCGTGCGGGGTGACGCGATGTTGTTGAACTTCGTGCAGTTGTTCGCTCAACATCCGCGCGAAACCTGCTGATCGACTGCTCTCGCCAAACGTCTTCAGCTCCCCGTGATGCTGGTGCAACAGCGCGCGCAGAACCATGATGCGGCCTTCCTCCGAAAGCACGTCCTGCGGTGGTTCGCCGAGTTGTTCCAACAGCCACGACGCAAAACGCTCGAACGAAACAATCTGCAATCGCGTGTACCCCGCCAGATCGGGATCGCTCAACAACTGAAGCTCCAGCTGATACGTCGCCTGTCGGGGGGCGAGAAGAATCAGCGGCGGGCCGAGCGGGTCCTCCAGCAGACGCGCACGAATCTCCGCGAGACAGCGAAAAGTCTTACCGCTGCCGGCGGGGCCGAGGAGAAAGCGCACGTGCATATTGAATCGACGAACACGGTGAGATTACCGACGTGTTCGGCGCGAGTCGAGTTTGAGCGAAACGGGAAACTCACGTCATGGCTCCGGAGGATCCGGTGGGGTCCTGATTTGTTGGAGCGCGGCTGTGTGTCGCAGACCAGCCGCAGCAATGCCGCTATGCTACGACTGACGCTTCGCGCACAGTCGCGCTTCCAACAACCACAAACCAAGACACTCCCGATCATCCGGGTGGGCGCCCGTCGCGCATTGTTGCTTTGCTTGCCGAGGGCGTTCAGATAGCGTCAACTCACAACGTTACCCCAATACCTGTTGACCATGACTTCACCAATCAAATTTGGCACGTCCGGCTGGCGCGGCATCATCGCCCAGGATTTCACGTTTGAAAATGTCCGTCTCGCGGCAAAGGCCATTGCGGACTATTTGAACGCCGAGCTGAAGAAGAAAAGTTCACCCATCCACGGCCGTCGACCCATCGTCATTCTGGGGCACGACACGCGGTTTCTCGGTCATGAATTCTGTCTCGCGGCGGCGGAGGTTCTCGCGGCGAACGGGCTCACGCCGTTGGTCTGCGAACGGGACGCCCCGACGCCGGTCATCGCCCACACGATCCGCGTGAAGAAAGCAATCGGCGGCATCAACATGACCGCCAGCCACAATCCCGCCGAGTATCAGGGTCTGAAATTCTCACCTTACAACGGGACCGCCGCACCGCCAGAAGTCACCGGACAGATCGAGGCCAACGTCGCCGATTTGTTGAAAAAGAATTGGAGCTTCAAAGCGTCGGTCATCGGCACCTTCAAATGCAAGTCCATCGATCCGCGCCCGGCCTACATCAAGCAGCTCAAGAAACTCATCGACTTCAAGGCCATCGAGAAGGCGAAGCTCAAGGTCGGCATCCAACTGATGTACGGCACCGGCCGCGGCTACCTCGACACGCTTCTCGAAGAAGCGGGTGCGAAGGTCACGCGCTTTAACGAAATTCCAAACCCGCTCTTCGGCGGACAGCATCCGGAACCCAACGAAGAGGGCATGGCGGACGTCGCGAAGTTGATCGCCAGCGGGAAGGCCACCCTCGGTCTCGGGCTTGACGGCGATGCCGACCGGTTCGGCATTGTGGACAAGGACGGCACCTGGATTACGCCGAACCAGATTCTCGCGCTCGCGTTGTACCACTTGAAAAAGAATCGCGGCTGGACCGGCGCCGTGGTGCGAACCGTTCCCACGAGTCACCAGGTGGATTCCGTCGCGAAACTTCTCGGCGTGAAACTTTACGAGACCCCCGTCGGTTTCAAATACATCGGTGCGTTGATGGAAAGTGAACCGATCATCGTCGGCGGCGAAGAATCCGGCGGACTCAGTGTCAAGGGTCACGTCCCGGAGAAAGACGGCATTCTTGCATGTCTGCTGATGGCAGAACTGGTCGCCTACGAGAAGAAACCACTCGGAAAAATTCTCGCCGTTCTCGAAAAGAAAACCGGCGAGTTCCACACCACGCGCATCAACGTCGCGATTCCGCCCGCCAAAAAGGAAGCATTGCTCAAGAAGCTTGCCGGAGGCCTCGACAAGATCGGCCCGGCCAAAGTGCAGGAATTCATCACCACGGATGGTTTCAAGTTTATCCTGCCGAACAACGAGTGGGTCGCCTTCCGCGCCAGCGGCACCGAGCCGTTGATCCGTTGCTACATCGAGGCGAAAACGACGGCGCAAATGAAGACGTTGGAAAAGGCCTGCCGCGCGTTCTTGGCGGGCTAAATTTCGATTTGAACACCGGGTCCCGGTTCGATGGTCATTTGACTCCCACTACCATCGAATCGGGGCCGCCGAGGTGTTCCACCCGGCATTCGCGGAATCCAGTTTCTTTCATCCACCCGATGCAATCCGCTCCGCTGTAGTCAAAGCCGCCGGTCGTTTCAATCAACATGTTCAGGCTCATCAAAAGTCCAAACGCGTTCTGGCGGCGTTCGTCGTCGATCAGTGAATCGTAGGCGACCAGACTGCCTCCCGACGGAAGCGCGTCGTAAGCTTTACGGATCAACATCTTCTTCTGCTCCAGATTCCAGTCATGCAGGATGTGGCCCATCGTGATGACATCCGCCTTGGGCAATTCCTCATCAAAGAAACTGCCGCCTTGAAACGTGACGCGCTCCGTCAGTTGGTGGTGATCGACATATTCTTCAAATATTGGACCGACCTCCGGCAGATCAAAGCCGACGCCTTTCAGGTGTGGGTTCTTGAGCGCAATCTGGGCGGCGAGGTCGCCTTGGGCCGCGCCGACATCGACAAAGGATTTATACTGATTCCACGGGACAAGTTCGGCGATCCGCTGGTTTGCGGGACGGCTGATGCCGGTCATCGCCTTGAGAAATTCCTTCAGGCGGGCCGGGTCGGCATAAAGCACGGCAAACTCGTCGCCGCCATGTTTCGATTCGTTCTGCTGTTCTCCCGTGCGCAACGCTTCGGTGAGATGATTCCAAAATCCAAACAAACGATGGTTCGCCATCTCCAGCATTCCGCCAAGATAGGATTCCTTGTTCTTGTCGAGGAAGAGATCCGACTCGGGAGTGTTCCGATAGGCCCCGTTTTCACGTTCCAGAAAACCGAGCGCGACGAGGGCGTCAAAAAAGTCCCGGGCACTTCGTGCGTGCAACCCTAGTCGGCTGCGCAGAGTTTCGAGATCCTCCGGCCGTTTTGCCAGCTCCGTGAAGACCTCCATTTCGACAGCGCTCAGCAGGGTTTTGGAAGCCCAGAAGCCGGTGCCGACCTGCATGATTCTTTCGGGAGTAATCGGTTTCGACATAATCGAGGGGGTGGGTTTCTGAAACCATGCCGTGACGGCGAATCCCGGGAAAGCGAATTGTTCGATCAGCAGTATTCACTTTCCATACGCATCAATCCAGACGGTTGGATCGGCTCCCAAATCATTGGTCAGGTTGCGGAGCGCCACTACCGCGTTTGTAACCACTAGTCGGTAGTCGCGTTCCAAGCTTCTGCGCAATACGGGGTGATCCACATACTGGATCTCGTGCTCAAAGTATCCATGCAGAAAATTGAGTCGCACGGCCAAGCTGCGGACATCTGGAGCACTGTCGATGTAGCCCTGCTGGGTGGTTTCGATCTGGTGCCGAATGAAGGAGGCCGCGACCAACTGACGCTCCACAGCAAGATAGCGCCAGGCAAAGAACCCCGTTGAGCACAAGAGAATGGCTATTGCGATCCAGTATGCGGAGCGGCGGTTCATGCCAGACGCCAATAGGTTGCCAATCAAAAGAATGCTCCAGAGGATCTGTTTTTAACCCTCAAAGTCGTAGACAACGACCTTTTCCATGTTGGGCTTGAATACCTTTTCCACGAACTCGATGTGCATCGGATGAATCTGATAATCGTCCTGAGTTTTCTTGTCGGGAAAGACAATGTTCAGCGCGATCTGGTAACTCTTATCAACGACCGCGCGATCACTGGGCGCCGGTTTGCCGATGTGAAAGTGGATCGCGCCGGGAATTGGCCGGAGATACTTCTCGGCACCGGCAATGATTTCGTCCGCAGCGTTCGGGTTGCTCGCCTTGGTCCAGAAAATGACAACGTGTGAAAACATGATTTAAGAATGAGTTTTTTTGAGAGCCCGGACTATTCGAAAAGGAGCCGGACGACACAAGACTAATGATGACGATATCGCCCTCCCGCTCCTGCTGAGAGGCCCCGCGCTCAGAAGTGAAATGCAACACTCCGGTGTTAGTTGCTACTGTTAGGGCAATTGTATGCGTTGTCTCCGGGAGCGCAAGGGATAACCCGTCTTTGCGCGTCTTCCCGTGGGCCCCGCACGTTGAGGGCAGCACCT
>JBDNGP010000106.1:0-36475 GCA_041689265.1 Verrucomicrobiota bacterium | reverse complement strand
GGGCGCATTGGTCGGTGGAAAATAAAAACCACTGGCGACGCGACGCCAACGCCCTGGCCGACCTGGCCTTGATCCGCAGCGTCAACCTGCGCCTGCTCACCGAGCTGGCCACGGATGAGTGGACGCCCGCCAAAAACGAGCCGCTCGCCGCTCATCCAGACCAGGCCTTCAACC
The DNA here is from genome assembly GCA_041689265.1 of Verrucomicrobiota bacterium. Classification (GTDB taxonomy): domain Bacteria; phylum Verrucomicrobiota; class Verrucomicrobiia; order Limisphaerales; family RI-55; genus JBDNGP01. Next base: position 36,301 of record JBDNGP010000106.1, on the reverse strand, counting down.
TTGTCCGCTCCAAATGATCCCTCAAAACAAAAAGCCCTGGCGTTTGAAAGCGAAGGACGGGTAGTACCGTCGCTCCGCGGACGGGCTTTGAGATTCTCGGATCCTTTCGTGGTTGGTGTGGTTACCGCGCCGGAAAGTACGGACGCAACACGTTGCCGGCGACGCGGACGGCTTCCTTGCGACCCTTCAGTGTTTTCCCAAACGTGTCGTCCTCGACCTCGATGCAGATCGGGCCGTTGTAGCCGATTTCCTTTACCGTGCCGAGATAGCGCGCCCAGTCGATCTCGCCGAAGCCGGGGATGCGCGGCTGATGAAACTCCAGCGGATGCGCCATGATGCCGACATCATCCAACGCATCGTGATTCAATCGCACGTCCTTTGCGTGGAGATGGTGAAGGCGGTCCTTGAATTCATGTAGCGGTTTTTCCCAATCCATGTGCATCCAGACGAGGTGCGACGGATCGTAATTAAGCCCGAAATTCTTGGAGGGAATGTCGTTGAACATGCGCCGCCAGATCGTGGGAGTGGAGGCGAGATTCTTGCCGCCCGGCCATTCGTCCTGGGTGAAATACATCGCGCAGTTTTCGATGCCGATTTTCACGCCGAGATCATCGGCGAGTTTGATGATCGGTTTCCACGTCTTCAGAAAACGCGGCCAGTTTTCATCGACGGATTTTTTCCAGTCGCGACCGATGAAGGTGTTCATGCGATTGATGCCGAGCGCGGCAGACGCGCGGATCACCTTCTTGATGTGGGCGACCGCCTTCGCCGAAGTGGTGCGATCCGGATCGAGCGCGTTCGGATAATAACCGAGAGCGCTGATCTCCACGCCGTGCTTTGCGACGAGGTCGTGAATGCGCGGCACGTCGCTCTTCTTGAAATTGGTGCAATCGATGTGGGTGATGCCGGCGTATTTGCGTTCGGCCTTGCCGGCGGGCCAGCACATCATCTCGACGCAGGAGAATTTTTCTTCAGCAGCAAACTTCAATACCTGTTCAAATGACAGGTCCGGCAAAATGGCTGAGGCAAATCCAAGTTTCATGGGTGCGGAGATTTAGCCACGGATGGAACACGGATGGAACACAGAAATGAGGGGCCCCAAAAAGCACAACACGGACAAAAGGGGGTAATTCTGTATTGCGTGTTTTGTGCTTTTTCGTGGCCAGTGCATTTTCCCATCCGGCAGTCCGCTTATTGTCCGCCGGAAACGAGGTCGGCGGTTTGGCGGGCGATGGCGAGTTCTTCGTCGGTTTTTACGACAAGAACGGAGGGGCCGTCCCCGGTTGAAATTTGGCCATTCGTGTGTTGGCCGTTGGATTCGTTCGCCGCCGGAACGAGATTCAGTCCGAGCATCGCCAGGTGTCCGACAATTGTTCTGCGGATGAACGGAGAGTTTTCCCCAATCCCGCCGGTGAAGACGAGCGCATCTAGTCGCGACAGTGCGGCGGCCATTCCAAGGACGTGTTTCGCGGCCCGGTAGCAAAACAGCTCCAGTGCGAAACGCGCCTTTTCATGTCCGGCGTTTGCGCGGAGCTCCAGTTCGCGACAGTCGTTGGTTAGTTCGGACACGCCGAGCAGACCGCTTTCGCGCGTAAGTTTTTGGGTGATCGCTTCGAGAGATTCGCCAGTTTTGGTCGCAAGGTAGTGATGAAGCGTGGGATCCACGTCGCCGCTGCGGGTGCCCATCATCATGCCTTCCTGCGGTGTGAATCCCATCGTGGTGTCGGCGCTCCGGCCGTCGCGGATCGCGCACGCGCTACAGCCATTTCCGAGATGGACGGTGATGAGCTGAAGTTCGGCGAGCGGTCGTTCGAGAATCTCCGCCGCACGATTCGCCACGAACTCGTGGCTGGTGCCGTGCGCTCCGTAGCGCCGGACGCCGTGGTCACGATAGAACGCTTCGGGGACGGCGTAACGAAACGCCTTCGGCGGCATGGTTTGATGAAAGGCGGTGTCGAACACGGCGAACTGCGGGACGCCGGGAAATAACGTCTGCATCGCGCGAATGCCCAGCAGGTTGGCCGGGTTGTGAAGGGGCGCGAGCTCGCACAGAGTTTCGATTTTCTGAACGACCTGTTTGCCAATCAAAGTGGGTTTCCCGAAAAAATCCCCGCCATGAACAACCCGATGTCCGATGCCGGTGAGTGCCGGCTCGCCGAATTTCGACCTCAATAAAGTGATGATCTGTTCCAACGCGGTTTGATGATCGGCGTGGGGCAGGGGCGTGGTCTCGTCGATTTGGTGGAAACGGTGTTTCAGAACGGATTGTGGAGTATGGAGCGATTCGGCGATGCCGCCGAGGGTAAGCTTCTGGTTGGGGCTTTCGTACAAAGCGAACTTGATCGAGGAGCTGCCGCTGTTAATGACGAGGATCATTCGCGGCAGTCTATCGGGGAAGGCAGGTGGGCTAAAGCATTGGCTGTCGCGAGTCATTCGGGTCTGGTTTGGGCTGTGACCTATAATCAAGACGGTGTGGTTTGCGGGCTTGACGATTTGATAAGTCTGATTAGACCGGCTTCTTTTTGGCAACGGATTCCCTGAATTAATGCATCGCCTCGTTCCACGCCTTGACATGGTCCCTCTCCAGCGTCTATTTTTCGCCCTCTTTACCGGGTGAGCGTCAATGTTTCGTCGTTTTTCTCCGGATTTTTTTTGGTTCCAAGATCCGCTAATTAGCAAATGAACAAAGGCAAAATCGTACAGGTCATTGGGCCGGTGGTAGACATCGAGTTTACCGATCAGGTTCCCGCCATTTTTAACGCGCTCACTGTCATGTTCGACGTGCCCGGCGCCGGTGAAACCAAGCTGATTCTCGAAACCCAGCAGCACCTCGGCGACAACTGGGTTCGTGCCGTGGCCATGTCCTCCACGGAAGGCCTGAAGCGCGGTCTGGAAGTGACCGATTCCGGCGGACCGATCTCCATGCCGGTCGGCGAGAAGGTGATGGGCCGTATCTTCAACGTGACCGGTGATACCATCGACGAGCGCGGTCCGGTTGAAGTGGAGAAATATTATCCCATTCATCGCGCGGCTCCTCCGCTCGTCGATCAATCGACCGCGCAGCAGGTGTTGAGTACGGGCATCAAGGTCATCGATCTGATCTGCCCGTTTTTGAAGGGCGGCAAAGTCGGCGCGTTCGGCGGTGCGGGCGTCGGCAAGACGGTCGTCATCATGGAGCTGATCAACAACATCGCGAAACTTCACGGCGGTGTCTCGGTATTCGCGGGTGTCGGTGAGCGGACCCGTGAAGGCAACGATCTTTACACGGAAATGTCCGAGGCAAACGTGATCAAACAGGACAACCTGAGCGAATCCAAGATCGCCCTTGTATATGGTCAGATGAACGAGCCGCCAGGTGCACGGCTCCGCGTGGCCCTCTCCGGTCTCGCCATGACGGAGTACTTTCGTGACGAGAAAAACCAGGATGTGCTCCTGTTCGTCGACAACATTTTCCGGTTCTCACAGGCCGGTTCCGAAGTGTCCGCGCTGCTCGGCCGCACGCCGTCCGCCGTGGGGTATCAGCCGACTCTCGCCGCCGAGATGGGTGACTTGCAGGAACGCATCACCTCGACGAAGAAAGGTTCGATCACTTCGTTTCAGGCGGTCTACGTGCCGGCGGACGATTTGACTGATCCTGCTCCGGCAACAACATTTGCTCACTTGGATGCGACGATCGTTCTTGAGCGTTCGATTGCCGAGCTGGGTATTTACCCGGCCGTCGATCCGCTTGCCTCCAACTCGCGCGCACTCGCTCCTGAAGTGGTCGGTGAAGAGCATTACGAAGTTGCCCGTGGCGTGCAGAAGGTGCTGCAGCGGTATAAGGATTTGCAGGACATCATCGCGATTCTCGGTATGGACGAGCTTTCGCCGGAAGACAAATTGACGGTGTTCCGCGCTCGTAAGATCCAGAAATTCCTCAGCCAACCGTTCACCGTTGCTGAAGTGTTCACTGGTGTTGCCGGCAAGCAGGTTCCTGTTGAAGACACGATCCGTGGATTCAAGGAGATCCTCAATGGCACTCATGATGACGTTGCGGAAAACAACTTCTACATGAAGGGCGGCATCGACGAGATCAAGGACTAGTCCCTGACTTCAATTAACATGGCCACCTTGAAACTTGAAATCGTGACTCCGGAGGCGAAGACGTACTCCGAGGATGTCGACATGGTGACCCTTCCCGGCGTCGAGGGTGAGATGGGAATCTATCCGCAACACATCTCCCTGATGACGCAGCTCGCGGCGGGGGAAATTGGCGTCCGCAAGGGCGGTCAGGATTTTTATCTGGCAGTGGGCGAAGGATTTGCCCAGGTCACCGGCGACAAGGTGGCGATCATGACTGACATGGCCATCAAGGCCGAGGACATCGACGAAGCCAAGGCTGAGGAAGCCCGCAAACGTGCGGAAGCCCGCCTTTCCGAGAAACTGGACGACGAGGAAACCGTCATGGTCCAAGCCGCTCTGGCCCATTCACTGGCGCAGCTCAACGTCAAACGCCGCGGTCGGCGCTAGTCCGCTTCAATTCTCCGGGCCGCGAAGTCATTCCGATTTCGCGGCCCTTTTTCGTAAAGTCCGGGAGCTTCTCAAACTGATGGGGCTCACGCGGTTCCAGATTTGGCCTTGAAAAAGGAAAGTGAAAAACTAGGATCTGAGGTCACACCTGAACCATTCACGGCAATGCGACGAATTATCTTTCTGCTCGTTTTCCTGCTGCTCCCGCTTGCGGGATCGGCCGCCCAGGTCGTTCCGTCCAAATCGCCGCGAGTGCTGGTGATCGGCAAGCGCGGCATATCGACCAATGTCGAGGCATATTATGTCGAGGCCACGAACGAGGTTAAGGCAGCCGCAGTTTCCAGCGACGTCGTGCCGACGGTTGAGGAAATCGTCGTTGCACCGGTCAAGACGGATCCGGCTCCGGTCGCTGCCGTGCCGACACCCGTCCAACCGGCGGTCAACTGGGATCCGCTTGTCTCGGCGATGGAGATGATGATTGAGCAACAGAAGATGTCGATGGTGGTGATGGAAAAGTCCCGGACCGAATCCCTGCTCTCCGCCCGGGAGGCGAGTCAGGCGATGCAGGACAAAATGGAGTCGATGGAAAAGGCCTTGTCCGCGCAGCGCGAGCACGAGGCGGAGTCCATGTCCCGTATGAACCGGCTGGTTATCGGTGTCGCCGCCGGCTTTGCCGCGACCGGGTTTGTGGTGATGGTTTTCACGGCGTGGTTTTTCATGCGGACGATGAACCGGCTGGCGGAGTTCAACTCGAACCTGCACACCCAGTTGCTCGCGCTTCCTCAGATTCAACAGGCCCAGCTCGGCAATGGTCCGGGTGTCGCCGCCAATCCGTCAAGCCAGCGGCTGATCGGCGCGCTCGAGCAGCTTGAACATCGCATCCGTGATCTGGAACATACTTCGGGCGACGATGGGCTGGTGCGTCCTGCGGAAAGCGTGGAGGCTGAGATCATTCCCCCCAACACGGCGGCCGCCTCGGCACATCGTTCTGATGGGGCCGCAAAAGGGGCCTCACCCGAACCGGACCCGGTCGATGACGGCCCCTCGGTGTCCGCGCTGCTTTCCAAGGGCCAGACGTTGATGAACATGGACCAGCCGGGTGACGCGCTGAATTGCTTCAATCAGGCATTGAAGAAAGAGCCCCGTAACGCTGAGGCGTTGCTGAAGAAGGGCACCGCGCTGGAGCGGTTGCGGCGCATGCAGGAGGCGATCGATGCCTACGACGGTGCCATTGCGATCGATGATTCCATGACCATGGCCTATCTCGCGAAGGGTGGGCTCTGCAACCGGATGGAGCGATACAGCGAGGCGCTGGAGTGTTACGAGAAGGCGCTGGCCTCCCAGCAGCAGGCGGCCTAGTTCCAGGCCAGATTGCTTTTTGCCTTTTCGATTTCCAGTTCCTTTTTCGCCATCTTGATCCGCGTGAGAATGAGTTCCTTGTTCATCGCGTTGGATTCGCCCAACTCTCGTTCCAACGCGGCGATCCGCTTTTCATAGCCCGCAATTCGTTTCTGGATCTCCGGCTGTAGTTTGTTCAGCCGGGTGTTGATCTGGTCCACCTTGGAGGACGCCCCTGCCTGATTGTGGATCGCCTCGTTTCGTTGATCGATCAGACGGATTACGAACTGTTCCTTGAGCCACCGCGACATCTGGTTGACCAATCCGCCGCGCAGACGGGCGATCTCTGCCGCAGTGTGGTGTTGATTGATGTCGCCGGTGGACACGAGCGCGGACAAATCAGCCCGACGTCCCGCCCGGCGAATGACGTTTCCGAGAACCACGCACCCGATGCCGAGACCCAGCAGCCATCCATTGGCGATTCCTTTGGGTGAATTCGTTGCATAGTGCCGGCCGAGCTCGAGTAACGCCTCGGCCTGGGGTTGGGTGACTGGGGTGCCGATTTCGATCACGGCATCGCCGACGTTCAGATCCTTGTAGACGATCAGTGCGGTTGTCGCTTCCCGGCGGGTTGCAGCGGTGAGGTTTTCATCAAAAAACAAATTGGGCTCGAGGAAAGTCACCGCAAACTGCAACCAATCATTTTCAAAACCGTTCAGTGCCTGAACAAGGCCCTCCCGTGCCGCCGAGATGGAGCGGGTTGATTTGGAGGGCAACAGATGCGCAGCCTTCCTGATCTCGCCCAATGTTGGAGGGGTCGAATGTTCACCCTTCGTGAGCATCCAATAGTCGGCGTGATTCGTGGTGGCCTCGGGCGGCGGTTCGTCCGGGGTGATATATTGTCGCTGTTGCTCGCGGATCTGATACGCCGTCTCGCGGCGGACCGGGTCTCCGGGTGCGTCCCCCGCCCAGTGTCCGGCCAGATCGTCCGACAGCGGAAAATTGGGGTGGGAAATCCTGAAGGCGGTGACGAAGTTGATGAAATCGACCGACTCGAGCTGATCGTTGAGGAGGGGAAGCTCCCAGTTCTTTTTCAGGCTGCGAATGAACTGGATCTGGGTGGAGTCGTACTTTTCCAGAAAACGGTTCGCCACTCGTTCCGAAGCCTGGGAGTCGAATTCAAAGACGGGCCTGATCCGTCGCCCCTCCTGTTCGCGAAGCCTCGCGGTCGAGCGGGCGTCTTCTACCGTCAGTTTGACCGGGGTGATGATAGTGACGGGAGCGACGTCACCGGGCAGGACGTCCGGCAGGCGCCGTTGCCACCAGATTCCTCCGTGAATCGCTGCGAGCGCCAGCAGGGCCAACAGGCCCCCCGTGATCAGCAGCGGTCCGACCGTCCCTCCGCGGGGTGCGCGTGGAGCCGGTTCATGGGTAAGTGCTTTCATGGACGACCTGTCACTTTGAATTCCTAGTGAGGGAATCCTGCCAATTCATCATCGGACAGGCGAACGAAATCTGGCAGATTTCTGGTGTCGGAATGCCGGCGAAATATCTCACTCTCCGGTGACCATTCGCAGAATGCGCCCATAAACGTCGGTTGAATCGATCATCCCGGATTCGTTCGGTCGACCGGTCAGAAAAACCGGCCATTCCCGCCGGTCCTTGGGTCGGACGCCGTGCGATCCCTTCACCAGGCCGGCGTCGAGCGGAATTAGATCCATCAACATGCGGAAGCCCAACTTCTTCTTCAACAAACGCCAGGCGATCTTGAGCTTTGGCGCGGTGATGTTCGGATCGAGAAAAAGCTCCACAGGATCGTAGCCGGGTTTGCGGTGGATATCCACGCAACGCGCGAAGTCCGGCGCGACGGCATCATCCATCCAGTAATAATAGCTGAACCACGCATTCTCCTTCGCGAGCATGACCAGATCGCCCGCGCGTTCGTGATCAATCCCAAATTGTTTTTTCTCGTCAGCTCCCCACACCTGGTCGACGCCCTCCGTTCTTTCCAGCTCCGTCCTGACCTCGTTCACAATGGAGGTATCGTTAAGGTAGACGTGTGCGATCTGGTGATCGGCGACGGCAAAGACCCGGCTGTTCCCGGCATCCAGCACCTCCAGACCTAGTTCGTCTTTCACGGTGAGCCAGCCTTTCTTTCGAAAGAGACGATTGAGATGAACCGGGTGATTCACCGGCACGACGCCGTACTCGGACAGGATCATTACCTGAACGTCGCGGCTCTCAAAGAAGTGAATGAGATCGCCGACGATCGAATCGATTTCGCGAATATCGCGTGCGATGCGTGGATCATCCGGGCCATACCGTTGCAGGTTGTAGTCGAGATGCGGGAGATAGACTAGTTGCAGCGTAGGGGAGTGCTTTTCTTCCAGCCATTTCGCGGAGTTTGCAATCCAGCGTGTGGTTGCATCCGCTTTGCCCTGCGGTGAATCCACGCCGGCGGCAGGACCCCAGAATCCGAAGAACGGAAATTCACCGAGATCCTTCTTGATCTCCGTGCGGATCGAATAGGGCCAGGTATAGATGTCGAAATGTTTGCGGCCGTCCGCCGGGTACATCGGACGCGGTGTGATGGACCAGTCGGCTGATGAATACATGTTGTACCACCAGAATGTCTTCGCGCAGGTGAACGACGGATCCAGTTTCTTGAGCTCATCCCAGATCTTTGGGGCCGCAACCAGATGGTTGGACTGCTTCCAGAACTGCACCTCGGCCAGCTCGCGATGGTACCAGCCATTGGCGACGATGCCGTGGTCAGCCGGGGTTTTGCCGGTGAGGTAATTGGATTGAGCGGTACACGTCACCGCCGGAAAGGCCGGGTCGACATGGGTCAGTGCCCCTCGGCTACGAAAGGCATTGAGGTTCGGCGAGTGTTCGCCGAGCAGACCTTCGGTCAGACCGACAACGTTGAGGACGACGGTGCGTTGCACGGCGGGCATCCTACCGGGAACTTCGTTGGAAAGAAAACAAACGAATGGCCGATTTGATTATCAGCTCCAAGAAACTCATTACACTTCACTTTCGCCAGGGGCGGGAAAGTCGTCCCGAATTCAGTGGTCGGATGGAGCGCTCTTTCCGCTCGCCTCATCTGGGGGATGACGTTAGAATCCTGACCATGAAATTCTTCAAATGGTTGGTGCTCGCCTGCCTTCTTTTTGCTGTGGTGGCTGAAGCCTCAGACAAGCGTATTCTACTCATCGCTGGTTCGCCGAGTCATGGCCCGGGAGATCACGAGTTTCGCGCCGGCGTTCTTCTCTGGGAACAATCGCTGAAAAATGTACCCGGCATTACGGTGGAAGTTTATACCAACGGCTGGCCGGAATCGGATTCAGTTTTTGAAGGTGCGGATGCGGTCGTCATTTACGCCGATGGCGGAGGAAAACATCCCGCCGTGCAGGGAGGCCGGGTCAAGCTGATTGATGCACTTGTAAAAAAAGGCGTGGGGGTCGGCTTTGCCCATTACGCGGTCGAAGTGGAGAAGGGTGATCCGCAGGCGGCGATGTGGCGCTGGATCGGTGGCGCGTATGAACACGAGTATTCGGTCAATCCGATGTGGCAGCCGCATTACGACGCTTTTCCAAAACATCCCGTCACCGCCGGCGTGAAGCCATTTTCGCTGATCGACGAGTGGTATTTCAACATGCGCTGGGATCCGGATGCCAAAGGCGTGACGATAATTTTGACCGATACGCCGTCGGACGATGTTCGTGATGGTCCCTATGTCTGGCCCAGTGGGCCGTATCCGCACATCGTCGCCGCCACCGGACGAAGTGAAACGATGATGTGGACCATTGAACGTCCGGACGGCGGTCGTGGGTTTGGATTCACCGGCGGACACAAGCACGTCAACTGGTATGACGACAACCAGCGCAAAGTGGTGCTGAACGCCATCCTCTGGATTGCGAAGGCGGACATCCCGAAAGGTGGCGTCGAATCAGAAGTCACCATCGAACAGATCGCTGAAAATTTGGATCCGAAAAAGGGTGACGACAAGATCGCGCAAATCGCGGGCAACTGGGATTTTGAAGTGAACATCGACGGCAACACCGGCGCGCCCAAGTTCGAATTTGTGCAGGCCGGCATCAACCTGCTCGGTAATTACAATGGTTTGCTCGGGCAACGACCGCTGAAGGGGCAGGTCAGCGGGCAGAATGTGAACTTTGTGATCAACGCCGAATGGGAGGGCAACCCGATTTCTGTTCGATACGAAGGGAAGGTCAGGGAAGACGGTTCGATGAGCGGAAAGTTCTTCGCTGGTGCCAATAATGAAATGGAAGCGGACTGGACCGCGAACCGCGCCAACTGATCCGGCGGCAGGCCCGAAATTTGGAATCCTTCGCAACGGACTGCCGACGACCCATGCCGCCCGGGAGTCCGGATGTGTGGGGCGATAGCGCCGGGGTTGGGCGGAGGCTTCCGGGGCTGGACGAACGGACTGATGCTCGAGATCGAACCACCTTGCGGGACATCCGCGCGACGGATCGCATTTCTCATGGGCGGCCGCGGATTGGTTCGGGTTCATATGGGCGGCGAGGCTTCTTCGAGTGGAAAAGTTTTGAGTTTTTGTAAGTTTCGAGTGATGGATCAACACTCATGAGGTGAGCCGAAATTCAAAAGTCCCAAATCATGAAAAGCCCAACGTCCTTCCTGAGCGCAATCGTGATTGGCCGACTGCTGGTCTCCCTCACGAGTTGCACCAAGCAGGCAAACGCCGAAGATGAAACAGTCCCGACACCGCCAGCGACCGCAGCTGCGAAAACGGCGGCCGGTCATTGGGAGGGGGAAGTCACCCTGCCGGGAACCACGCTTGGGATCCGGGTTGATCTGGAGCAGGGTGGGGATGCGTGGAAAGGCACCATCGACATTCCCGTTCAAGGACTGCGTGGATTTGCGCTGGGCGACGTGATTGTCGATGGGGCGAATATCTCGTTCAAGATGCCGAACATTCCGGGCGATCCAGTGTTTCAAGGAATGCTGTCGCCCGAATCCCAGTCGATCGCAGGAAATCTTTCGCAAAGTGGCCAGACGTTCCCGTTCAAAATGGACCGGGCCGTCGCAAAAACCGAACATGGGGAAACGCCCGGCAGGCCGCGGACATTCTCCGGGTGATGGGCGGTGACGACGCGGCTGCGGAGAACTTGAGCGCGATCAAACGCTCCGTGAAGAAGGGCGGGAACACCAATGTGACGGTCATCGAGTTTCCAGGGCTCAATCATCTTTTCCTGCAGTGCTCGACCGGCACACTCTCCGAATACGGAACCATCGATGAGCTGTTCAAAGAAGCAGCGCTGATCGCCGTGTCTTTGTGGATCCAGAAGACTACCGGGACGGATTGAAGCCCGCGACTGACAACCGGTCCGGTGACACGGTCAGGACGGCGGCGTCCGGCTCAGTCTGATTCCGGGGTGTCAGCCTCGGGTGACCGGGGCCGCGTGGAATACATGGCCACTAGGCGGGCGATCAGGATCGTCACATAGAACGTGCCGACGACTGCCTCCATGACGGTCAACATGCGGGCCGCGCGCGAGACCGGCGTGATGTCGCCGAACCCGGTGGTGGTGAGTGTCACGAAGCTGAAATAAAACGCGCTGAACTGGTCCATTAACTTCGCGTCCGCACCCTGGTTGTGCAGGACGAAGGACGCGGGGCTCTGCTGGGCCAGGAGGACGTAGGCGAAGGCCCAGATCAATCCCAGCAGGAGATACCCCGCGATGCCGGCACAGAGAACTTCAGACGTGACGATGGGGGCGCGAAGAATGAATCCGAGCAGGTTGACCACGACGAATATCATGAACACCAGTGATAACAGGACCTTCAACTCGTCGGGAATCAGATCCGGACGGAAGTGATTCACCCACCTCGCGATTACGGCCGGGGACACCAGCAGAACGGCGATCACGAGAGTCCGGCGCCTGGCACCCACTGCGAGCACGGCGGCGATCAGTACCATCGTCATGAGTGCCGATTCGATGACATTGCCGTATTGCAGCTGTTCGATGAATGGAGCACTTGCGAAGAGCAGCACCAGCGCGATGAGAAGTTCCACCATCGAAAAATGGAGCACTCCGGACCTAGCGACGAAGCCCTTCACCAACTCGATCGAGGGCGCCGCCGATTTTGGCTGATTGGGATTGAACATATATGGTCCGGCGCGAAGGAGTGAAACAACACGTCAAAAAACGACGGCAGCCTCGCGCCTGTGTCGTGCCGAAAGCTATATCGGAACTGTCGCCCGCTGCCAAGTGGCAACGCAGGCACGGCGGCGAGGCGGTCGTCAGTGATTCACAAGTTCGGCTCCCCGGTGTTGGACGACGCCACGCAACAACCGGCCGAGTATGTCCGAGCCGGTGATGATCCGTTTTTGTTCGCCCCAGAACAGGATGATGTCCTCGTCAATCACGTCGTCGCCCGGTCCTTCGGGTTGCACGTTCAATTGCGAAATGGCCTCCCCCAGTCGACTGCCGGAATCGTGGATGATCACCGGACGATGACAGAAGTCCGTCGGATGAAACGACGATTTTTCAAACAGTGCGGCTCGCAGGAATTCATTGGAATCAAAGGTCAGTTTCGGGGAGCCCGTGGCGTCGGTCAGAATGATCCATTTCTTGTCTCCGTCGTGGATTCTTTTGAGGAACGGATCATCGCACGAACTTTTAATTCTGGGGAACACGGGACGATTGCCCATGAACTCCAGCTGGATGACGCTGTCCGGATAGATCGGTTCGCCCTCGTCAGTGATTGACAGATCGTCCAGCGCCAGAAAATTGAGCGCCCCCTGTCCTTCCATTCTATCGATCTCGGTGTCCGGTGAATCGACGTGGATTTTCAGAAGCTCGCGCAGATCCTTCTCCTTTACGTAGGTGGTCACCTCCGTGCCAAGCCACTTATCCAGCAGCAACGAAGTCGGTTTCGCGACCGGATACAACAGGAATTGGTAGAAACGAAGGACCGGCGACAGCAGCGACGCCGTCCGCATGGCGTGCCGGGAAAAATAGGACTGCGGAATGATCTCTCCGAAGAGAGTAATGACCACGGTTGAAAAGACGAACGCGAGCGCGCCGGTCATCACGGAGTCGGAGAGGAGTGTCAGCAGCACGTTGACGCCGACGTTGCCCCACAGGATTGTCGTAAGAAGAAAATGCGAGTCCTGCCGGAGCTTCGCGATCTTCATGGCTGCCCGGTTGTTTTTCTTGGCCTCGATCTCTAGGCTCAGTTTGCTGATGCTGAAAAAGGCGAGATTGAGGCCGGAAAACATCGCGGACTGCGCGATGCAAAATACGATTCCGGCCCAGAGTAGAGTGTTCATTTTTCGTGGGGACGATCAAATCAGCTGAAATGACCGACGGCGAGCGGGATTCCTGAATATCAGTTCGTATTGCGGCACGGCGAAGAAACAAGCCTGCGGTGGGACCGGGTTTAATCCTTGTCACATGGCCGGAAGTACAGATATTGAGAACCAGTCGCATTTACTGTGCGGCTTCTTTTTTGATGAAGCCCCGAATTTAAAGCCCGGTTTGAACGACAGTTATGACAACAGTCTGGCAGGTGCGGTCTGGACGGAGAAGCCGGCGTGGCGGCATTTTCCGGACGGCTGGAAACCGTTGTTCGGAAGGATCGAGGACGGCGGTGTCAGCATTGAGTGGCATGATTTCAAGACCGGGAAACCGTTTGAGTGGGGCGAGAGCTTTCACCCGAACTCGGTCGAAGTCTGTCTGAATCTGGAGGGCGAGGGGACCATCACTCACGGCGGGGCAACCTCGAAGCTCACGCCGTCCACGATCGGGATCTACGTCCGCGGGGAGGAACCGCTGTCGGCCGTCCGGGCGCCACGCCAGCAACACCGCTTTGTCACCCTCGAATTCACGCCGGAGTTTCTCAAGACACATCTCGCTGATGATCCGACTGGCCTGAACCCCGTTCTGTCCCCTGTATTTCGAAAAGGAAAATTTGAGGCGGGGCTCGGTTTGGTGACTCCGATGAGCTCCCGACAGGTCCAGTTCGTGACGCACTTGCTGAATCCGCCGGTGATGAAGTCTGCGCAGAGGCTCTGGTATCAGGGCAAGGTGCTTGAGTTCATGGCGGAGGTGTTCTTCGCCGGTGCGGGGGATGAATTTTTCTGCAGCCGACAGAAGCGCGTTTCACGTGAGCGCGTCGAGAAGGCGATGGAGATTCTGCGCGAACAACTTGAGTCGCCGCCGCCGTTGGAGGAACTCGGACGGATGGTGGGCTGCAGCCAGTATTATCTCAGCCGCACATTCTCCCAGGAGATGGGCATGACCATCGCGCAGTTCATCCGACAGATCCGGGTGGAGAAGGCGGCTGAACTTCTTCTGTCGGGAAAGTTCAACGTCACAGAGGCTGCGCTCGAAGTGGGCTATAACAGCATCAGCCATTTCAGCCAGACCTTCTGTCAGCTGATGGGAAGCTGTCCGACGCTTTACCCCAGCCAGCAGGCCGCCAAATCCAAGACGGCCGCCCTGACGAAAACAGGTGAATGAAGGCCGTTCCCCGGGCGAGGCGCAGGCGTCGTTTTTTCGACGAGCTCACTCGGCGTGATAGCCCTGCCAGATCCAGACGAGTGTGTCGGCGAGCGTCAGCTCGAAAACCCGGCCATCGCAATGTTTTGTGTTGCGGCTGAATACGAAGCGATAGTGGTAACCCATCGCTTTGAGCGCCGCAGCTGTGCGCTCGTTGGCCATCACCCAGTTGTGATAGGTTTCCTCCGAACTCTTGGCCCCGTTGTCGTTTTCGGAGACGTGGGTGAAGATGCGCAGCGGCTTGGCTTCGCTGTTTTCAATCAGCTTCATGCCGGAGTGATACTCCCACGCTCCGAGCGGGTATTTGGCTTCCTCGGGTGCGTCATCGTCCTGTTGATCGACAAACGTGCCGGAGTAGGTAATCAGTCGGCGGAAAAGATCAGGCCGAAACCATCCCATGGTCAAGGCCGCCGCGCCGCCGGAACTGCACCCCATGGCGGCCTTGCCCCAGGGGTTTTCCGTGAACGCGATGTGCGGATAAGCCGCCTTGATCTCGGCGTTGTTCAACACGGCGGGCAACACTTCGTCATTGATAAAACGGGCGAAGCGGTCGGACATCGTGTCGTACTCCAGACCGCGCTCGCTGCCCTTGCTGTCGTTTCCGCCGTTCTCAACAGCAATCGTGATGAACGCCGGAAGCCGGCGGTCCGGGTTCTTCGAAATAGTCAGGTTGTCCAGCGCGTTGCGCACCAGTTTGAGCTGACCCGGCCCATCGTGAATGACGAGGACGGGAGCCTTTGTGCTGTCCTTGTAGGCGGCGGGGACGTAGACAAAAATCTTGCGCTCAGTGCGCACGGGTTTCTTCGGGTCGAGCGTTGAATCGTCGCCTTTAAAAATCTTGCTGTCGGCCAGCGGCATCGAGAATTCGAAACTTTTACCCTTCGGATTGCCCAGATCGGTGAGCTCGGGAGCGATGGAGTATTCCGGGCCAACCGTGAAATTACCGTCGCCGTCCATGCCGGGATTTTCGGTGTAGGTCCCGGCGGAATAGCCGGTGCTCGCAACGAGACCAAGGGTTGTCACGCCGACGGCGCAGGCGGATCGGAAAAATGAGTTAAACATGGGTGAGTGTTTAAATCACCGGAGAGGCCCGGAGACAAGCGGCAAATCGAAGGAGCCATGCGGTGGATTCGTGGTCAGGACTTCAATCCAAGTCGCGCCGATGCGAGTGCATAGCCCTTTGAATCGTTCGTGTGAAACAGGGTCAGCTGACTGGGGAACGTTTGGACTCGGCACGGTCGGATCGATCAAAAACGCCCGCCAGGATATTGCTCAATGCTTTTTGGGCGTCCTCAATGAGCGTGTAAAACACCGGCACGGCCAGCAGCGTGAAGAGGGTGGCGGAGGCCATGCCGCCGATCAGCACCAGGCCGAAGCTCTTGAAATTGATCCCCATTCCCTCGGAGGACCCAAAAGTCAGCGGGATCATTCCGCAGATGGTGGTGAGGGCGGTCATGATGATCGGGCGGAAGCGGTGTTTCGCGGCGGTCAGCAATGCCTCGGATCGTTCGAATCCGGAACGACGAAGCTGGTTGGCGTAGTCGACCAGCACGATGCCGTTGTTGACGACGATGCCCACCAGCAGGAGGGCAGCGGTGTAAACCATGCGATCCATGAACGTGTCGGTCAGTTTCAGGACCAAGACGGCGCCGATGGACGCAAGCGGGATCGTCATGATGATGGAGAGCGGGATGAGCATGCTTTCAAAGAAGAACGCCATCAGCATGTATACAAATGCGATCGCCAAAATGATCATGACAAAGCCCTGCTGCCGGTCCTCGTCCTTGAAGGACTTGTCCGGCTCTTCGAAGGACACACCTTCGGGCAGGTTGATGTTCTGCTTCGCCTCCTCGATGGCCTGCTTGGTTTTCCACGTTTCCGGCCCGGGCTTCAGTTTCATGCCGAACCACTGGCTCACCTTCTTGTCCTTGCGCGTGATGGCGTTGTCCTCGTTCTTCACGAATGTGATCCGGGTCAACGCTCCGACAGTGCTCATGCGACCGTCTTCGGTGGGGATTTGAATGTTGTTCAGGTCGGCGATTTCCGAACGGTCCTTCTCCTGAAACAACAGGCGCACGGGGACTTGCCGTCCCTTGCTTTCCAGCCGGGGAAGATTTTCACCACGGAGCGCGGTGCCAATCGTGCCGACCAGGGTCCAGGGATTGACTCCGATCGAGCTGGCTTTTTCGCGATCGACGATCAGAGCCAGCTCGCTCGGCCCCTCGTTGTCGAGTCCCTTGTCGAGGAACGACGCCACGCCCGGAATCATTTCAAAGGTGGGCTTCAGGTTTTCCGCTACCTCGTTGAGCAACTCCGGGTCGTCACCGACCAGACGGACATAGTGCATCGCGCCGTTGTCATTCTTCTGTTCGTCGCCCTCCTTGCCCTGGTAACGGAACGTCACTCCGGGCTCCTCGGGAAAGTCGGCCAGTATCTTGTCGATCGCCTGTTGACGGGTCAGTTTATGAACCCGGTCCGGCGCGAAGAAACCCGCGAACCGGCCGTTCCATTTGGTGTAGAAGACTTCGTGTGCTTTCAACCCGTAGTCGGCCTTGTTCGTCGCCATCAACGCTTCGATCTTTTTGACGTAGGCCAGACGTTGCGGCATCGAGTAGGTGTCCGGAAAACGCAGGTTGATGCTGAAATAGCGGATCAATTCCTCGTCTGGCCGCGTGCGGTTGAGCGTTTCCGAGACCAGGTAGGTGATCGACAACAGCGCGACCAGAATCACCGACAGGTCCAGCCGATGCCGCAAAAAAAATCTCAAGGCCCGGTTGTACGCCAGGTTGAGCCGTCCGAACGTCGCTTCGTAGATGCGCTTGAACACACCTCCGATGATACGGGACGGCGTTTTGCGCAACATGCCGGCGTCCGCTTTTCTCTCCGGCAACGTGAGGTAAACACAAAGCGGAATGAACATCAGAGCGGTGCCCAACGAGGCGGTGATCGACACGATCACCGGCAGCGACATGTTCTGAATCAGGAATCTCAACTCGCCGTTGAAGAGCATCGCGGAACCAAAAACAATCAGCGTGGTCAGGGTGGCGATGGTGATGGCAAATCCGATTTCGCTGACGCCGCGGAGACAGGCCTCCTTCCGGGACAGGCCGTCGTCGAAATTGCGGTGGATATTTTCCGCCACAACCACTGAATTGTCCACCAGCAGGCCGACGCAGATCACCAGTCCCATGATGGTCAGGCTGTTCAGGGTTTTTCCGGCGAAGAACATCACCGTCAGCGCGATCAACAGACAGAGTGGGATCGCCAGGGAGATGATCATCGTCATCCGGAACTGGCGCAGGAAGAAAAACAGGACTGCGGCGGCCAGCAGCGCGCCCAGTTTTCCATTGTCGATCAGGGCGTCCAGCCGGGCCTCGATTTCTTCGCCCTGATTGTTGTAAACGCTCAGATCAAATCCCGCCAGGGCCGGATCCCGCCTGATTTGTTCGATCGTCTCGACGACGCGTCGGCTGACCTCCACCGTGTTGGCCTCGCCCTCCTTCAGTACCGAAATGCCGTTCGCAGGCTGCGAGTTGTAGCGGTAGAGGCTTTCGGCTTCCTCCGGTTCAAATGAAAGTGTGGCAACATCTTTCAGGAAGAGATCCCGGCGGATGGGAATGTTCCGGATGGCCTCCATGTTCTTGAACGCGCTCCGCGACTTCAAGGTGTACTTCTTGCCGCCGTCGACCACAAAGCCGCTGGCCAGTGTGAAATTATCGGAGCGTAACAATCTCGCGATCTGATCGATGTTGACGCCATGCGCGTCCGCGCGGTCCTTGTCCACCTCGATTTTGATTTCCCGCTGGTAAATCCGGAAATTCACGTCCGCCACACCATCAATCCGCTGGATTGGCGCAATGACATGCTTGTTGATGAGATCGTAGTAATCGGTGTTCTGATCGTAGCTGATGCGGAAGCTCACCACCGGCTCTGCACCGGGCTGGTGTTTGTAGATGTAGGGTTTCTCCACTCCCTCGGGAAACCGCGTCCGGGCGCGTTCCACCCGGTCGCGAACTTCCCGGTAAGCGACGTCCATGTCGGTGCCCTGTTTGAATCGCAGGCGAACCCACGAACCCCATTTGAAGCCGCTGGTTTCAATAGAATCGACGCCACGCACGGTGCTGAGCTCCTCTTCCAGCGGCAGGCCGATCTTGTCCATGGTTTCCGGCGGCACACCCACATTCCAGCGGACATTGACCTGGATGAAATAACCCTCGAGTCCCCGGGGATTCATCTCGAGCGGCAGTCGGTTGGTGGAGATCAACCCGACCGCCAGGAGGGTCAGGAAAATCATGAACATCGTGACCTTCCGGTTCAGTGAGAACCGGGCGATTCGGGTCACCAGATCATTCGTCTCCATGAGGGGGTCAGGTGGTTGTCGAAGGTTGCAAAAAGCGTTCGCCGGCCAGCGCGACGAGGTAATAGATCGTTGGAATAATGAGGAGCGTCAGGAACGTGGAAGTAAGCAGACCGGCAATCACCGCGATCGCCATCGGGGTGCGGATCTCCGCGCCGTCGCCCACGCCGAACGCCATCGGCAGCAGGCCCAGCACGGTCGTGGCGGTGGTCATTAAAATGGGTCGGAGTCGGATGTGCCCCGCCTTGACCAGCGCCTCCTTCAATTCCATACCGCGACCGCGCAACGTGTTGGTGTAGTCCACCAGCACGATGGCGTTGTTCACCACGATGCCCGCCAGCATGATCATTCCCAGAAAAACCACCACAGACAGATTGAGGCCAAGAATTTTTAGTCCGATCATGGTTCCGACAAACGCCATCGGAATGGTGAACATGATGATGAGCGGCTGCACCAGCGATTCAAATTGGGAGGCCATGATCACGTAGACGAGAAACAAACTCAGGCCGAGCGCGAGATACAAGCTGCCCCGGCTCCGCTCCCATTCCTGGTTTTGTCCGGTGATCTGAAAATCCATGTACGAGGGCCAGTCGATGCCTTCCCCAAGCGTCTTCTGAACCGCCTCGACCGCCGCGCCCAGCGAACCGCCGCCGATGTTTGCCTCCACCAGCGCGACCCGTTTGCCATCGATGCGCCGGATCTCGCTCGGACCCTCGCCCACTGACAGGTGGGCAATCGAATTCAGCGGGATCGCGGTGGCCGCACCGGGATTAATGATGAGTTTGCCCACGTCGGCGACCTCTTCGCGATCCGCTTCGGCGATCCGCACGACGATGGGCACACGGCGGTCGCGCCGGTTCAAGCGGGTCGCTTCCGAGCCCTTGACCATGTCGCGCACCTGGTTGGCCACGTTGTTGATGTTCAGGCCATGCCGGATCATTTGCAGTCGGTCATAGCTGATCTCCACTTCCGGCGCGCCGCTGCGCAGCGTGGGTTCGACATCGGCCAGCTCGGGCGACTTCGACAGGAGCGCGGTGGCTTCGTCTGAAAATTGTTTCAATTCCGTCAGGTCCTCGCCGTCGATCTGAACAACCACCGGCTTCTTAGAGCTGAACAACACCGGTCGCGTGACCCGGGTGGTCAGGTCGGGCACGTTCTGAAACAGCTTGCGCAGCTCCTTGACGACGTGATTCTCCGTTTCCTTGGGATGTTCGGTGTCGGCTAGCAGAACCTTGAATTTTGCTGAGTGCTCCCCTTCGTCCGAGCGTTTCATGTTGCTGGTATCAAAACCGTACATGACCAGCAACGTCGCGATGTGGAGCTCGTCCTTCCGTTTGAGGATCGCCTGCTCGATCTCGTTCAGGACGGACACGGTTTCGTCCAACGGCGTGCCGACCGGCAGGGCGGCTTCAAACGTGAATTCGCTCTGGTGAACCTCGGGCAGCAGCTCGGATTGAAGCTGGCTGCCGACTGTGTAAGTCAGGACGAAACAAGCCAGGGCGAGCATCACCATGGAAAGCGGATTGGCCAGCGCCCAGCGGAGGATTTTCGGATAAACGCCGTTCTCGGCCGCCGATTCGATGAGCTCCTTCTTCGCAGGTAGGAACCGGCGCAGCGAACCCATCAACCGGACGAACAGCAGAACGATTCCGGAGATCAGTCGAATGACCCAGACCAAACTCAAGCCGATGAGTTCCAGCAGAAACGAAAGCGCGAGGCGGGGCGCCACGTAAGGCAGTTTTAAGATCCACAACATCCGGTTGCCTTCGAGGCTCTGCTTGAATGCGACGAAGGAACTCCACAGTCCGGCCAATGTTTCGCCTCGCGGATCGTCGGGAGGCCATCGGACTTTGAGCAAGGCGACGAACAAAGGGATCACACACGCCATTCCGCCGATCCGGAGAATCGTCAAAGCGAGCGCCGTGTAATCAACCTCCTGCGGCTTCGCCGGCGTGGCCATCCAGTAAGTGTAACCGAGCACCGCTCCAATCATCACCGCCAGCAGCAGTGCCATCGGCAGCAGCACGCGGAGCAGCAGTGTCGCCGGACGGATGCGCCCGGCGAAGCTCCCCAGCGGATGGGAGACCATGCCTGCGCCGTTTTTCATTTTAAAGCCCGTGCGGCTGGCCAGCATGGGGATGAACCAGACGGCCACGATCAGGGAGGCGATCAATGACGTCACCACGGTGAGCCCAAGATCGCTGAACACCTGGCCCGCCAAGCCGCTGACGAAAACCATCGGAAAGAAGACGCAGACGGATGTCAGCGTCGAGGCGATCACCGCACCCCGAACTTCGTGCGTGCCCCGGATCGCGGCGTCACGAATGGAGTCGCCCTCCGCCCGGCAACGGAAGATCGATTCAAGCACCACGATCGACGAATCCACCAGCATGCCGATACCCATCGCCAGGCCGCCGAGCGACATGATGTTCAGGGAAACTCCCAACAGGTCCAGGGGAGCGAACGTGACCAGAATTGAAATGGGAATGCTGAGGGCGATGATCGCGGTCGTCCGGATGTCCCGCAGAAAAATCAGCAGAACGCCGATGGCCAGAAAGCCTCCCATGACCGCCGTGCTCTTTACTTCCTTGATGCTGTTATCGATGAAGATCGACCGGTCGGCGACGACCTGAAGAACGACATCCTCATCCTTGAACAACTTCCCGGCGATGGTGGTTTTCCGCGATCCGTTGATGGTACCGACCGCCGCCTTGATCCGCTCTGCCACTTTCACCATGTTGGAGTCCGCCTCCTTGTAGATGTCGATCTGAACACTCTCTCCGCCGTCGGTGCGGGTGAGCATCTCACGGTCGCGTTCGCCATAAACCACCTGACCGATGTCTTTCAGGCGAAGCTCACGACCGTCCTCACGAAACACAACGGTGTTGGCGATCTCCTCCAGATTCTTGTACTCGTTGATCGTGCGGATCATGTATTCCGCGCTGCCCTCCCGGATTCTTCCGCCTGCGGAATTAATGTTCTCGGCCTGCAGCCGGTTCAGCACCTGGCTGATCGGGATGTTCAATCGTTGCAGTTTTCCGGCATCGATGAGGACGTGGATTTCCTCCTCCAGCCCACCGCGAACGCGCGCAGCTGCAACTCCGGGGATCGGTTCCAGCGCCCGCTTGACCTGAAGTTCGGCGATCCGTCGCAACCGCCTCGCGGCGGCATTGCGTTGCGCGGTGTCCTCTGGCTCAAGGGAAGTTTTGAGGCCGGCATTTTTCGGGGCGACCGCCGAAAGACTGAGTTCCATCACGGGATCGAGTGACGGATCGTAATGCAGCAACAATGGCTTCTCTGCCTCACGAGGCAGATAGACGGTGTCGAGTTTTTCGAGGGTGTTCTGGATGGCATCGACCATGGAAGTGCCCCAGACGAATTCCAGGACGACGTCGCTGACGCCCGCGCGACTGATGCTGCTGATTTCGTTCAAGCCGCCGATGACGCCGAGCTGCTCTTCGATGCGACGGCTGATGTCAGTCTCGACTTCCTCGGGTGCCGCTCCGGGATATTCGGTACGGACGGTGAGCGTGGGGTAGCTCATCTCCGGCATGAGCGTGACCGGCAACCGGCCCAGCGAAAAATAGCCGAACACCACGGCAGCCAGAAAGACCATCAAAACCGCCACCGGCCGGTCGGTGGTGAAATTGGGTTTGTGAGGCGAGGGCTCCATGCGGATGCGGCGGGAGTTGGATCAGTTGACGTCCTGCGCGGACGCCTTCGTTGTTGCGGGGATGGAATTCGTTGCCACTTGTGCGGCGATGGCGCGCGACGTCAGAATGGGGGCGTCAGGTTTTTCAAGTTCGCGGATCAACGAGTCATCCTTCAAGGCGGAGTGACCGGCGACCACGATCTGTTCGCCGATCTCAAAGCCTTTCGCGGGTTCGATATTTTCCTTGTCGGCATTCAACGGCACCACGAGTTCACGTTTCGCGCGCATCACTCCGCTCGTGTCCTGGTACATCTTGAAGGCGAAGGTCTGGTCGTTGTCATAGACGATCGACCGTTTCGGAATCAGCAGGGCGTCCTGTTTGGAATCCAGCACCAGGTCAACGTCCACCCACATACCCGGTCGCAGCGGCCCGAGATCCTTCAATCCAACGACCACTTTGATCGTGCCGGCGCGGGCTTCGACGATGGGAGAAATGCGCTTCACAAAGCCCGCGAACACGTGCTCGCCAAGCGTGCTGGAAACCAGGCGGGCTTCCATGTCCGGTTTCAGCTTCGTCAGATACTGTTCCGGCACGTTGATGACCGCGACCGTCGAGTCCAGATCGATGATTTCAAAGATTGTCGTGCCTGTGTTAACCTGGTCGCCGACCTTGACCGTGCGGCTTGTGACCGTGCCTTTGATCGGCGCGCGCACTTCGGTGTAATCCAGTTCTCGTTTGGTGTTCTCCGACCGGAGCTGCGCCTGTGTGAATGCAAACTTCGCATTCCGATGCTCAGCCTCGCTAATCAGGTGCTGATCGTAGAGCGTCTGCTGCCGGTCGAAGTCGATCCGGGCCTGCTCGAGCTGACTGAGCGACTGTTCGTAATCCGTCTTCTGCCGGTCATTCTCTAGGCGGAGCAGAACCTGGCCTTCGGCGACCTTGTCGCCTTCCTCCACCAGGAGTTCAATCGCCGGATTCTGGGTTCGCGCCCGAACCTGAACCTGCGCTTCGGCCTCCAACGGGGCGGAACGCTCCAGTGTTTCCTCGATCTTCCCTCTCTGCACGCGGGCCAGCTCCACCAGCACCGGTTTGCCTTCGGGCGTTTGTGAGGCCGTTTTCGATCTGTCCGCTGTCGGTTTCTCCGCACTGCAGCCCACCAGCAATACCGCCGCGGCAATGAGGACCATGAATCGCGCGGATTCAGCGACGGTCCCCGTCGTTTTTGATAAACTGTTAAACATGTTTCGATTCGTAATCTGGCAGATTTCCGGTCACGACCTCCACTGGAAAGCAGCTGCATGACACTGATGTAACGGTTCTGGCCGCCACATCCTGACATCGAATTGTGGTGCGGACTTCGGAAAGCTTTGGCCGGCGGAAGAGAAGAAAGTCCGGTGAACAGACGGCGTGGTTTAGGTGGGATCAACCGCACCGGATCGATATCGGGCAAAAAGGTGAGGGGAGAATTGGATTTCACCGGCGGACTTCGGGTCAGCCTGCGAGCATCTCTGAAATCAGGTTCGCGGCTTCGCGGACGTTGAACGGCTTGTTGAGAATCCGCGCGCCGAGATGGCTCTCGACGAGCTCGCGCTCGGCGGGCTCCAGATATCCGGAGGCCAGAATGCACCTCACCGCCGGCCAGCGTTCGATGACTTCCCGGATCAATTGCTGACCTGAAATGCCGGTCATGTTCAAGTCGGTGAGGATCAGGTCAACGGGCTTCTGCTGGTCCTGCTTGCCTTTGAGGATTTCCAGTGCCTCCTCACCGCTGGCGGCGAGCAGCACCGTGTATCCGGATGCTTCGAGAAACGTCCGGGCGAACTCGCGGACGAGATCGAGATCGTCAACAACCAGCACCTGCCCGGTGCCCCGCACGAGTTTGCTCTGCAGCTTCTTCTTGGTGACCGCTGCGATCCCGTTCTTGATCTCCGGCAGGTAGATGTGGAACGCAGTGCCCTTCCCGAGCTCGGTCTCGATTTCAAGGAATCCGCCCCCGTGTGAAATGACGCCGTGAACGATCGACATCCCGAGGCCCGTTCCCTTGCCCTTGGCCTTGGTGGTGAAGAACGGATCAAAAATTTTCGAGACCACTTCCGGCGGCATGCCGGAGCCCGTGTCCCGGACCGTGCAGCAGATGAACGAGGCGTGCTCGGCCAGTTCATGGTTCTCCGCCTGTGCGGCGCTGAGTTTCACACGGCGATTCTGCAATGTCAGTTCTCCGCCGTCGGGCATCGCATCGATCGCGTTGACACACAGGTTTAGCAACAGCTGTTGTGCCCGCGTCGAGTCGAGCCGCGCGAAGGCCGGCCTGTCCGCCGGTTCGAGGCGCAACCGGATCTTCTGCTTGAGTGACCGCCGTGCGAGCTGCGCCGCCTCGGTGATGACTTCGTTGAAATCCAGGTCGATCTGGTTCTCCTCGGAAGCCCGGCTGAATGTCAGCAGTTGATGGGTGATTTCCGATGCGCGCGCCGCCGCCTGTTCAATCTGATTGAGAGGATCGCCCATTTCCGCCGCCAGATTGTCTTCCAATAACATCAATGCCACGTGTCCTCGAATCGCCTGCAACAGGTTGTTGAAGTCATGCGCCACACCGGCCGCCAGCGCGCCGATCGTTTCCATCTTCTGCGCCTGATACAATTGGCTCTGCAACTCGTGGACGCGGGTCTGGTCCGTGACGGAGTAGATCAAACCTGTGATCCGGCCCTCATGACGCCAGGGCGAAATACGGATGAACCAGTTCTTGCGCTGCGCAGGATCGCTGACCTGCGATTCGTAGGGGCGACCGGTTTCCAGCACGCCCTCCATCGCCAGCTTGATTTGATGGCGGCGTTCCTCGTTCGCGATTGCGTTGAGAAACGGCATGCCGGGCCGGGGCTTCCCTCCCCACACAAGCCAGCCGTGTTTCAGAGGCATCCGCTCCCAAAAATTATTGACGTGCGTCAGCTTGAATTCCCGGTCCACCGTGTAGATGGCGGCGTCGAGCGAATCGTTGATGCTGACAACCAGATTGCGCTCGCGACGCAGGTCTTCCTGCAACCGTTTCTTCAACGTGATGTCACGTTCGAACGCGGCGAAACCCAGCCGTTCACCTTGGAAATCGAAGATCGAGGAAATGCTGGCTTCGACCGGATATTCGGAACCGTCCTGCCGCCGGTTCATCAACTCGCCGCTCCAGTCTTTTTCATCCAGCAGATTGTCGCGGCAGGCGGCGAGGGTTCCATCCTGGCCGGGCGCGCGAAGAAAATCGATCGGCTGCCCGAGCGCTTCCTCGATGTTGAAACCGGTGACGGATTGAAAGGCGGAATTGACGAACGTCAGCCGGAAATCAGCGTCCGTGAGAAAGATGACATCAGGCGTCGCGTCGATCGCGGTCATCAGCCGTTGGGCATGGGATTCCATCCGCCACCGGCGGCTCGCGTCCTTGATTACCACCAGCGTGAACCCGCCGTCGAGTGGTGTGAATTGAAGGTCGACGATGTGAACGATGCGCCCGTCGGTGATCAACCGGACGGTGGTCAGCGTCTCCTGACGGCCGGATTCCCGGCGGGTCAGTTCCGACGCTCTCGCAACGTTTTCCGGACTCAGGGACTGGAACAGGCTGGGGCTGGCTTTCTCGTTCGACAGGCCAAGCAGATGAATCGCGCGAAGATTGGCCTCCTCGATGGTGCCGTCGCTGCGGCAGACCAGGTGAGCGTCATCGGATTGGTCAAAGAAACACCGCCACCATCGTTCCCGTGACTTTGGAAACGGCTGGACGGGGTCTCCCGAGTCAGAGTTGAAAAACGCGGTCTTCACTTCAGCAATAGACGAGCAGAACCTGGCTGATGGGATTGATCCGGTTGTGATTCTTCAGCTTCACAATCAACGCCTCCGTCAGTTCCTGCCCTTCAGGGATCAACAACATTCCGGGTGAATTGTAAATACGGTTGACCACGATCATTCCGGGTTCCATTTCCGTGAGCAGCACTTCTTTTTGTTTCTTCGGTATCGTGGCTTTCGGCTGACAACGGAGCAGAACACGGACGGCATCCGGATCGAATTCGGTTCCGCTGCGGAATTTGATATGACTGAGCGTGTCGCCGTCGCTATCGTTGCTTTCGGCGTAGGCCGTCGCGACCGCGAGCAACCGGCCGAGCCAGGGAATTTCGTCGCCCTTCAGTCCGTCCGGATAGCCGCTCCCGTCAAAATGTTCGTGATGCGCACGAATCAGCCGGCCGACTGGTTCCAGATGATGCATGAATTGCACGAGCTCCTGCCCCAGTTCCGGGTGGTGATGGATCAACGCCTTTTCAGCCGCATTTAATGCATCGGGTGATTCGTGCCATTTCTTGATCAAATTTCTTGGGGCGCCAACCATGCCGACGTCATGGAGCAGCGCGCTGTATTCGAGCACCTGCTGTTCTTCGGCGCACAATCCCAGGTTCTCACCCATCGCCAGACAAATCGCATACGCCGCCCGCGCCCGGGTGCCGAGCATGGGGTAGAACGTTTGCATGACGTTCAGGCAGAGTTCCACAGAATGACCAAGGTTCACCTGCAACGCGGCGTTCAGGGCGGCCAGTTTCTGGTTTTGCTCTGCGTCACGCTTCACTTGGTTTTCCAGCGACTTGTTCAGCTTGGTGAGCTTCTCGTTCATGCTCAGCGTGGCCGCCTGCAGGACCGCGTTGCGCAGGATCATTTCGTATCGCTGAACCGCATTTTGCACCGTCACCAGGAGTTCCTCGCGCAACCAGGGTTTGACGATAAACCGGTAAATCTCACCCTTGTTGATCGCATCAATGACCGTGCTCAGGCTGAGCACGGCGGTGATGAGAATCCGCGTGGCGTCGGGCTGGATCTGCTTCACCTGAGCCAGAAATTCCAAACCGCTCAACGCGGGCATCATCTGGTCCGTGATGACGACGGCGAACTGGTCCTTCCGCACCAGCTCCAGCGCCTGGAGCGCGTCCGTGGTGGTGGTGACCTGATAGCCCTCGCGGCGCAACGTCTCACGCAGCGCAACCAGCACGATTTCTTCGTCATCCACCACGAGAATATGATGGAGTCCGTTTTCCGGTTTGTCTTTTGAACCAGTACCCATGGTTTTAATCCCGAGCAAAAAGCTCCCCTAGTTTTTGGTGAATGGCCGCCTGCGAGAGGTCGGCTCCGAGAATCAGATCCGCGCGATTCAAGAACCGCGTGTTAAACTCATCTTCATTTCGACCCACGATCTGCAGAATCGTTCGCAGTTTTTCCTGGCCGGACGATTTGTAGGAAGTTAGCCCGTTGAAATCAGAGTTCAAATTCTCCGTCTGCACGTAAAGCCCGGAGAACGGATAATCGCCGCTGTCCAGCATCGCCACGGCGAGTTCGCAGCTGTGAGCCACCACCACGTGATAACCGGCGGTGCGCAGAAATTCCACCGTGTTGTCGCCGTTGCGCCCCTTTGGCCCGGCAAACAGCAGGCTGCGACGTTGCTGTGTTTCCTGGGCATATTCTCGTTCGCCCTCGGTGAAATCGGCCAGAGGCAGCCAGACCTGAAACGTCGTGCCCGTGCCTTCCTCCGAATTGACGGAGATCGCGCCGTGATGTTTCTCCGCAAACAACCGCGCGTTGAACAGGCCGAGCCCGGACCCCTTGTTCAGTTCCTTCGTCGTAAAAAACGGATCAAACAGATTTTCAATGTGATGTGGTTTGATCCCGCATCCCGTGTCGCCGATCGTGAAACTGATCGCTGGCGCCTTCGGAATCGCGCCCCATTGGCTGGTCGCCTCGGGCTGTTCTTCGTGAACGGCGGACCCGATGGAAATGGTGCCCCGCTCGGTGATCGCATCAGCGGCGTTGATCAACAGGTTGATCGCGACCTGACGAAATTCCACGGCGTCGATGTAGACGGGCAGGGAACCGTCGTGAAGCGCGGTCGTCACCGTGATCCGGCAGGGAATGACCTTCCGTGTCAGCTCCTCAATTTCCTTCAACAGCAGGTTGAGATCATGATAATTCCGTTCACCGGGCTGGCCGTGATGGAGGCTGAGAATGCGGTTCACCAACTGGCTTGCCTGACGCGAGTTGTTCATGATCAGGTTCATGCTCTCCATGAACGGATGGTCCTTCTCCTCCGAGTGCATGAACTGTTCGCTGAGCGCGCTGACACCCGCCATGAGGTTTCGGAAATCATGGGCGAGCCCCATCGTGACGACGGACAATGTCTCCTTCCACGCGGCCGTGGACAGGCGGCGTTCCGCGATCGTCTGCCGGGTCACGTCGATCCAAAATCCTTCGTAGCCCAGCACGATCCCGTTGCTTGTGATCACCGGATCGCGATGCTCCATCACGTAAGTTACTCGTCCCATTCCTGAATGGCGAATCCGGAACGTGTGGGAAACCGGCTGCCGTTTGAGAACGGATTCGTTGATGCGCGAGCGAACGTCTTCTTCATCGGATTCGTGCAACACTTCCCAGAACAGATTCGGATTGTGCCGCCACTGATCCATTTCAACGCCGGTCATCTCGACCAGTTGCGGGCTGACGAATAGAAAACTGAAGTCAGCTTTCTGGTTGAAGATCACACCCGGCCACCGGCGGGTGAGCGAATCAAGCTGTGACTCCGCGTGAACGAGCCGGCGGAACATTGCCTCCTGCGCCCGCACATCCCGCAGACTTTCGTTCAACGAACCCTCGGTCAGCTCGCTGATGGTCGGCAGAACCGATTCGATCCGGACGAAAATCAGGTCCTGATGCCGGGTCAGTTCCAGATGAAAATGTTGAAACGGCTGCTCCCGGCCGGTGGCGAGTTCGAGCTTGGAATTGACCGGAACATCGTTCAACCAGCCGGTTAGCGGAGCGTCCCATTCGTTGTCTATCCGGCTCAATTCCTCAGTAAAACTTCTGCCAGCCAGCTGATCCTGAGCTGTTCCCAGCCAGGTCCCGAGCCCCGGCCCCGCCTGACGAATCACGCCGTCCGACCCTAGGACCGCGCTCACGGCGTCCAGCCACGCCGCCGACAGCCCTAGCTTGCCGACGGACAATACGTCGTGTTCTGGCAGGTCGTTCATCGCCGCGATGCTAGTATTAACCGGTCCGCCGGTCTTCATATTTCTTGCCGTATGCGAGCACAATTGAATCCGCAGTACGTCCACAACGAATGAACGAACGGAACAAAACTCGTCAACAGCGTATATCGGCGAGAACTCCAAAGAACTTGATTTTCATTTTCGCGATTGAGCTGCTGGCGGGCGGATTGACCGAGCAATCGGGTCCGAACTGGTCCGGTGGGTTGCCCCGTTCGCTCGCAACAAACGTTTGAGCACCCGCCGGTCAGTTCGGTGATAACAGTCGACGGCGTCCGCTATCTGGGGCAGGAATCGATTGCAATCCTGTTGGTGTCCGGGTCTGCGGATTAGTGAGAACGGTGATTCAAAAGTATTCGCGACAACTGGCTTAACAGTTCAGAAGCGTTCACTGCGGAGTTCAAGAACGTCGCATCAACGGGAGGCAGCGTGGGTGGAAGGAGTGACGCGTCGCCAAGCAGAATTGCCGGCACGTTGGGGAGATGCCGCCGAAAAGCCGCAAACAGATTCAGTCCTTCAATGCCCGGGTGGTTCAGGCCGATGATCAACGCATCCGGATTCCAGCGACCAGTGGCCACGTGCTCAAGGGCCTCCGACGGAGTGTCCGGCATTAACACCTGGTAACCGAGGGTTGCCAATGTTTCGCCGAGCAGTTCCCGAATGGCTGCCGCATGTTCGACTACAACAACGGATCGTCCGCGACCTTGATTCGTGTCAGCCTGCCGAGACTCCGCAGGTGCGAGGCGAGTTTCTAGGGATTTGGGAAGAAAGACTTCGAACGTTGTCCCCTCCTCGGCGGTGGAACTGGACTGGATGAAACCGGAGTGCGCTTCGACAATTCGTTTGACGGTCGGCAGCCCCAGGCCCGTGCCTTTACCTTCCGGTTTGGTGGTGAAGAAGGCTTCGAAGATATGCGGAAGACATGCCGAAGACATGCCGAAGATATGCCGAAGATATGCCGAAGATATGCCGAAGATATGCCGAAGATATGCCGAAGATATGCCGGTGCCGGTATCGTTGACCATGATCGAGACGAATTCACCGGGCCGTGCATCACGAGTCGCCATCAACTCCGCGTCCTCAATGACCACGTTGTCAGCGGCAATCGTCAACGTGCCTCCGTCAGGCATGGCGTCACGGGCGTTGACGCACAGGTTTAGAAGGACCTGATGAAGTTGGGTGGAGTTGCCTTCGACCGGCCACAGGTCACGCGCCACCTGGGATTCGACGCGGATGGTTTTGGGAAATGTTTCGCGAGCGAGCCGGGTCATTTCCCGGATCAAAAGATCGGGATCAATTTGCCCGGTTTCGTCGACCCGACCCCGTGCGACAACAATTACCTGCCGGACCATCTGGACACTCCGTTGGGCACTGGATTCAATGTGTTCCAATGTTCGACGGGTGGAGCCGTCCCAGTGACGTCGCTTGAGCATTTGAACGCCCATCAATACCGGGGCAAGTGAGTTGTTGAGGTCGTGCGCCATGCTGCCGGCAATGTTGCCGACCACCTCCATGCGTTGGGCGCGGATCAACTGGGCTTCGAGTCGCTTCTGTTCCGTCACGTCCGTGTTGATCACCAGGATGCCGGTCGGTACTTGGTGCTCGTCACGGATCAACGTCCACCGGCTTGCAAGAATCAGCGCCTCGTCGCCGTTACCAAAATGTTTCAACTCACCCTGCCACCGTCCGGATTCAACAACGGCTCGCTTTGCCGTTGTTGCTGAATCAGACCAGAAATCGACTGGTTGCGGACGGTCGTTGGTGAAACCGAAGATTTCCCGGGCGCGTGGATTGGCCGACTTCAGTTCGCCGTTCAGATCGAAAAGCAGAATGGCATCCTGCGCCTTGTCGATGAGTTCCGCCTGTTCTCGGATACGTCGCATCGCGCGTTGTCGCGCCCGGTACCAATCCATCGAGTGCCACGTCAGGCCTCCTGCAATCGCCAGAGGAGTTTGAACCATGACGGGCACCAGCCACGCCGTCCAAAGATTGGCCCCGCTCATCGCACTCGCACTCGCACTAATCCATCCGAAAGCCAGGGCAATAACCGCCACGATCGGAATTCCCCAAACCGGTCGTGCAACAATGACGACAGTGCCGACCACCAAACCGAACAGGCACCACAAGATCCCCTCATTCGCGGGAGACGCACGGCGCAACCAATCGGCGCGCAGGAGATTGATAAGCTGCGTGGCGTGAACTTCCGCGCCTGGCATGAACCGGTCCGCTTCGTTCAGATCCACGAACGGACTCCGCCATTCGTCGCCGCGTTCATTGAACTGACCCGGCATCGGCTGAGCCCCGATCACCACCACACGATCGCGAAAACAGATCCGAATGAGTCTGGACCTGGATGCGATCCCGTGTTTCATCGTAGTCTTCATACTTGTAATCGACGTGTCTTCCGCCTGGAGCCGGAACGAGCACCATCCATGCAGCAGAAACACCAGAAAACCTGAGACCATTCTCCACGCGCGGTTCACGGCGCGCGTTTGCCTCACTTTGGTTTTGGTTGAGCCTGTTAAGTTTTTCATCCGGCTGTCTGTTCGCAACGCTATGGGTTCAGTCGATTCGGGCAACGTGTTCGACCCGGTTTCGAAATCGTCGGCGGCCCGCGCTGCCTGGGCACGTCCACGTGAAGCGAAACGTCACACGCGAAGATAAATTTAAGAGCGGGTTGAACATTAATGTTTGTTTAACAATGACTGAGCTGGAGGGTGGTTTCAGAACAGGGCGAACCCGGTTCCGCGAAGTGTGTGAATGAGCGGACGGAGTCCCGGCAGATCCAGTTTTCTTCGCAGTTTGTTTATGTAAACGTTGACCACGTTGGGGCCGGAGTCGAAGTGCTGATCCCACCCGTTCTCGACAATGGTAGCCCGACTGACCTGGCGGGGTGAGTGCGTCATGAGAAGTTCCAACAGCGAGAGCTCGCGTGGGGTCAACAGGATTTCCTGACCCGCCCGGCGCGCGACGTGGCTGATCATGTCCAGCTCCAGATCGACCACGCGCAACAGCAGTGACGTGGCTAAACGATTGCGACGGAGAATGGCCCGCAACCGGGCGAGGAGTTCCTCCAGATGAAAGGGTTTGGGAAGATAATCATCGCCACCGGCATCGAGCCCGCGAACGCGGTCCTCCACCGAGTCACGCCCGGTGAGAAATAGCACCGGAGTTTGGGCTCCGTCGCACCGTAATTGACGCACCACAGTGATTCCATCCTTGGCCGGCAGCATGACATCCATCAACAGCGCGTCGTAGGTTCCTTGACGGGCCATCCATAGCGCCTCATCCCCGTCTTGCGCAACGGCAACGGCGTACCCTTCGGCCCGCAGTCCTTCGACCAAATGGGCGGCGAGTTTCGGTTGATCTTCTGCAAGCAGGAGTTTCACAGCCCGACTCCTTGCAGGCTTGGTTCCGTCGACCGTTTAGATGGGGTTAAATGTTTCCTCGCTCACTTGATTCGTTGTAATCCACACCAAACAGTGGGTAAGTTCAATGTCAGCGGGAGTTCGGATTCCGTGAGGGAGGGAGGGATAGCGGTTCCAATATCGGAGCAGGTATTCCGATACGGATTGCAGCGTTCCGACATCGGAATGCGAATTCCGTTTCGGAAACGACGATATACTGTTGTCCGTCGTTTGATAACGCCCCGCTCAAATGGAATTATCCGTCGTCGCTGCGCGGCTGATCCCGTCGCCCTTAAGGCGTCGTTAATTGCACCGACGATGCGGAAATTCCCCCGATTGTCCGTCAGTCTCTATCGGAGCTCCCAGAACGTCACCTGCACGAGATTGTGGTCGAACGTGCGTTTAGTTTTCCGGATCACGCAGGGGACGTCGACCGGTTTGTCGTTCTGCTTGAAATGGTCGCCGAGAATTCGTTGAAGCGAGTCGAGCGTGGTGACGTTCTCGCCGTTTTCCTTGTAACCGCCGAGCCAGTTTTCCTTTCCGGTGAACGCTTCCAACCAGTCGTTCGTGCTGGCGATGACGAGCAATCCTCCAGCTTTGAGCCGTTGATGAACTTCTTCCAAAAACTTTACCGGGTTGTGTGTCCGTTCCAGCATTGAATCGATCACGATCAGGTCGTAGCCGGTGTAGATTTCCTTCAGGTTGGACAAGTCCCCCTGCATGAACTCGACCTTGCTGCGCGTGTCATCCAATCCGAAATCTTTGAGATAACGTTGATGGAACGACACGATGTCGCCCTCATCCCGCAGTGTGTATTGGGTGTAACCCTTGTCCTTCATCTCCACGCCCATTCGAATGATACGCGCGGTGAAGTCGATGCCCGTGACGTGATCGAAAACCTTGGCCAGCTCGAATGTCGTGCGACCGGCATTGCAGCCGTAGTTCAACGCGGTCTTCCTCGTCCGTCCGTCGATTTTCGCGAGGCACAACTCCGCAAGTTTGGCGGGATAGTTTTCAATGCCGAGATGGTTTTTGCCGTAGTTGAGTTCGCAAAACGGTAAGATCTCGGGATCGGTTTCGTAGCGGTCATCCGGAATGGTCACCGGCGCATTGGATTCGATGTAACGAAAACCGGCGTGTTGATAGAAATGCCGGCGAAACGCGTAACGGCTGTCGCGCGTCAGTTCGTTGCCAGTGGAAATCCACGAACCGCCTTTGATCAAGTTGTGCTTGAGATCAAAGGTCGGCGTTGAAAAATCATCGTAGAGCGGATGTACCTCGAAGCCGGCAAATCCTGAGATTGGTGTCTCCGTGTGCTGCCAGACGTTCCCGAGCACATCGAAGAAGCCATTGCCGAATTCGTGTTCGTCCACCGGCTCTGATGAGGCAAATCGTTCGAGGTTCAAATTTCCGGGAGTGCTCTTCCAATCTGGCACATCGGAGGTTCCGGAGTGATCGAGCAGGCGATACCACTCATCTTCCGTCGGCAGCCGGACCGGTTTTCCGGTCTTCTCGGCTTTCCAGTTACAGAACGCCTTGGCTTCGAGCTGGTTTGTTTCAACCGGCCACGACCAGGGCATGTCGATCATCTGCAACAGGCATCGGAGTTTGAAGTCTCCATTCGTGTTCTTTTTCCAAAAACGCGGGAAGGAAACCTTCTCGTAGTTCACCCAGTTCCAGCCTTCCTCGGTCCAGAATTCCTTGCTGACATAGCCGTTATCCTCGACGAATTCCAGATACTCGCGATTGGACACGAGATACTTCGTGGCCCTGAACGCGGCGACGTCTGCTTCGTGGCGGCCGTACTCGTTGTCCCAACCGTAGAGCGCTCCAGGTCGGGGTTTCCCAAGAACAACTTTGCCAGCCGGAATATCCAGCAACCCATTCTTCGGTGCCTCGTGATCTACGTTGCACACCGGCCAGAGCGGATGCGGTTCGACCAAATTTAGCGGCAGGTGACGGATGAGCACTGACGACGTTTCCAGATGAATTCGTTCGTGTTCGATCCCCATGATGATCGGCCAGAACGGGTTGTCCCAGTCGATCGGAAGTTGAACCGGTAGCCGGGTGATCAGCTCGTCCACGGCGTTTCGAACCTGCGTGCGATACTCTGCAACTTCGGAAAAATGTGGCCAGTCGTAGTGCGCGTCGTTGAGATCGTCCCATGACATCTCGTCGACCCCAATGGCAAAGATGTTCTCGAACCCGGGATTGATCCGGCCGGGCAACAGTTTCGCGAGGACAAGCTTGTTGACGAAGAACGTGGCGGTGTGGCCGAAATAGAAAATCAGCGGATGCCGCAACGGATCCGCCCGCCTGATGAAGGCGTCCTGCCCGGTCATCGGTTCGAACAACGCCTCGTAGGCATCGTAGGTATCGTGGAAATAGCGGCGGATCTCCTCGCGTTTCGTCTCGGGATCGCCCGCGTTGAGGATGAGTGGGAGCGGCTTCTTAATTTCCGCCGTCGCGGTGGGGGAGATGAGCGTATCCATGCCTTTAGCGGAAGTTTGGGTGGACGTTGTGCATATTTGTGTAACGTTGAGCGTTTGATTAAACCGCAAAAACAATCAAATCCCAGAAAATATTCATTCCCTGAGAATTGGAATTATCAAGTGACTAAAAGCTGTGGTAAAATTGTGACCATTTCAACCGTTTGGCGGCCTGTATATTCAATTCTCGGATTTTACCTGAGCGGGAACGATGTAGTTGAAACGGGAGCGCGCCCGTCCGGCCCACCACTTGAATCGTGCGGCACCATCGGCAGCCATTCCGGTCGACAAGAAGCCGACCGGTGCAGCCGGGAGGTCGCGCTCCCCAGTTCCTACTGCATGGTTCCGGCTGGGAGCCTGTCTGAAAATTTAGCGGTAGGCATCCCTGCCTGCCGTAGAGGCCGACTTCCAGCCGCCCCGATCTGGGGCCGGATCACGAGAGGAGGCGGGAAATTCTTGTGCGCCCGGCGTTGCCGCGCGTTTCTTCCGCCGGGATGGATAAAGCTCAGGAATGGTGGGTGAAATGACGACGGCGATTGAGCCGTCGCGGCGAGATGTTGCTGGAAGACAGAACGACCGCTCGGGAAGGACGCGTGGATTGGTGAAGGGCGGGCGGACGCATCCGCTCAAAACAGGGATGGCTCAATCGGCGGAGCGATTTGAGATCTTTACTTCCGGGTCCGGATTCATCAACTTCCGGATCAGATGAAAGCACTGAATCTGATCCGATACGGCGGCAACGACGCGCATAGAACAGGCTCACGCGAGCGTATAGTTGTCAATATTAAGAACCGACCCCTTTACAGTCTCGGCAGGGACAAGGAAGCCCTCATCAGTACGCTTGAAATTATCGACCCCGTACTCGGCGTTCAGCTCATCAGCCTGGTTGAACCCGACCTGACGGAGCGCGACCGGCAAATGATCCGTTCGCTGCTGGAATTTCG